>CAZCKQ010000016.1:0-14543 GCA_964499315.1 uncultured Eubacteriales bacterium
ATGATATCAAAAGGATTAACTCGCTTAAGTCGAGTTACATATATGAAAGTCAATTGATTTAGCTTTCCTGAATTTTGTTTATTTTTTTCTTTATTGCTTTATTTTCAGAACCCGAATTATTCTTCAAAAACTCTTGGTAATATTTAATGGATTTATCATAATCGCCTCTATCATAATAGAAATTACCAAGATCCTTCAATATGAAAGCACAACGGTTATCAACATCATAACCGTCTAAAAAAGCCTGTTCAGCTTCCTTGTATTTCTTCATATTCAGATAAGCCGAGCCAAGATTATGATAAGCATATTTTGATTTTGACATGCGCAGGGTGATCTTTGCTTCTTCGATACACTTTTCGTATTGGCCGCTCAGAAGATATAATCTCGAGAGATTGCAGTGCGCGGTGCTGTTCCTGTAATTGAGGCTGATGGCTTTCTTAAACTCCTGTTCGGCAAGGTCTATATACTCAGGGTATTTGGATTTATTTGATTCATAAATGTCCATGTATCCTGAAGCAAGGCAGCTATGTGCCCTGTCATTATTAGGGGCCATTTTTACGGAATCCGACCATAGCCTTACACTGCTGCCGTAAATATAGTTGCGTTTAAGAGTCAGAGATGAATAAAATACCGTCATGAAGCATGCTGCTATGATGAAATACAACAGCGGCTTATTAAACAGATATCTTTTACGTTTTTTACGGGTAAAAGAGATAAATACAAGTCCGGCAAGAACCATGACAAATCCCGGAAGGGGCATATACAGCCTGTGTTCAAAATAAACATCCTTGATTGAGATGAACGATGATTCTACCGATATGGCAATAAAAAACCAAAAAATGCCGAAGGATATGAGCCTGTTGTTTTTTATTGCAAGCAGACCTGCCAGGATGATCAGCAGCAGTATCAGCGCCGACAGATACGAATGGTTATCCCATATGGTTTTTGAAAAAGGGAAATCGTTGCTGTAATCGAAATTTTGCTTGTCAGGTATGAACAGCAGTTTGATATAGGTTGTCAATACGTTCTGTTGCGTATAAAAATACTGCATCCGGTCCATTGATGTGCTCGCCTTGAATTTGACCCCCGGGTCGCTTTGACTGTGGCCTTTCAGCACGAGATTGGTACCGGGTATGATCATTATCGTCAGCGATATAGCCAGAATAAATGCAAGTCTTTTCCACCACCGGGTTTTTTTGTCCTTGATAAAGAAAAATATCTCTATCAACAATAACAAAAAGGGTATCGTAATTGTATTCTCTTTTGTGAACATTGCCGTTATTGTAAATATCATAGTAAGGGCAAAATATCTCCATCTTCCGGAAATCCTGAATTTTAGGAAGTATAATGCCGAAAGGAAATAAAAAGTGGACGCGAGTGAAGCGGTACGCTGGACTACGTATGTCACGGCATTGACCTGTATCGGATGGCAGACAAAGATCACAGCGCATACCAGAGAGACTATGTTCTTATAGCGTGAAAGGGTTTTTCTCTTGAAATAATCCAATCCGAGGAGGTTCCGGATCAGCAGGAATACGATCAAGCCGTTGGATATGTGTATGAGCAGATTTGCGATATGGTACCCGAAAAAATATGTATTGTGGACTGCATAATTCAATGCAAAAGAAAAATATACTACAATCCTGTTGGAATAGAACTTCCACATAGAAAATATATCAAGGGGATTTCTTATTGAATAATTGTTGACGATCGAACCGAAATCATCCAGTAAAAACGGCACATTAAAGCTGTTTGCATAAGCCAGCAGCGATATCGCCGAAATGATGACAAATGCAGCTTTTTTATTCGTGAGAAGGTGCTCGGCCTTTTCTATGCTGTTGACTGACTTTAAAAATCTGAACATGTTTAAAAAGATTATAACAATATCGGTATGTTGATGCAATAATGCCGTATGTGGCATAATATGAAATATAATTGAGGAAAAAATCGGTGTATGGGGAGAAACGTTGACAATGGCGCCCAATATGGGAAGAAATGCAGAAATATATTTGGATAACGCCGCCACTACCAAACCTTTTGATGAAGTGGTAAGGCATATGTCGGATGTGCATACCAATTATTATGGTAATCCATCGTCTTTACATATAAAAGGGCTTAACTCTGAAAAATTGATTAAGGAGGCAAGGGCAACAGTTGCCGAATGCATCGGAGCGTCCCCGGATGAGGTCGTATTTACATCAGGGGGAACCGAGTCCAACAATCTTGCCATTTGTGGATATTTATCCGCTAATCCCAGGTCAGGTAAACATATTCTTGTCTCGTCGATAGAGCACCCATCGGTTTTGGAAATAACAAGGAATATTAGCAGTGGGACTTCGGGATTTATTGCTGATTACGTATCGGTCGACAAAAACGGATATATCAATATTGACGATTTCAAAAAGAAGATCAAGGAAGATACTGCCTTGGTCAGCATAATGATGGTGAATAACGAGACAGGCGCGATTCAGCCGATAGAAGCCGTTGCACGCATATTGAAGGAGCGGGGATCCAAGGCTGCGCTTCATGTGGATGCAGTCCAAGCATTTGGTAAAATACCTGTACTGCCTGCAAAAATGGGAATAGACCTTATGACCGTCAGCAGCCATAAAATACATGGGCCGAAAGGTACAGGTGCATTATTTATAAAAAAAGGCGTAAAAGTCAGACCCATTATTTTAGGAGGAGGTCAGGAAGGACTAATAAGGTCAGGGACGGAAAACGTAGCAGGAATAAGCGGTTTCGGGCTTGCAGCAAAAAAGGTGTGCGGCAATCTTTTATCAAGTTCAGAGCGTTTGAGTTCGCTGAAAGAGAGATTTAAGCAATACATCATAAATGAAATCGGAGGCGTGAAGATAAACACTCCCCCGAATGCTTCTCCTTATTTGCTAAATATAACTTTTGAAAAGATAAAAGGCGAATCACTGCTCCACCACCTGGAGCAAAAAGGCGTTTACGTATCGACCGGTTCAGCCTGCTCATCCAGGAAAAAAATGAAAAGCTATGTGCTTGCCGCGATGGGATTGGATAAAAACGAGATCAGCGGGGCGATACGCTTCAGTTTCAGCTCACTGACAAGTGAAGAAGAAATCTGGAATACTTTACATATACTGAAAGGTCTGGTATATAATCTAAGGAGGCAGTATGTAAAAGGTTCCTGAGGAGCATATGAAAAAGATCATTCTTGTAAGATACGGCGAGATAATGCTGAAAGGGCTAAACAGACCTGTATTTGAAGACCTTCTGGTAAAAAACATTAAGAGGGCATTGGCAAGGTCAGATTCGGGCTTTTTTGAAATAATAAAGACCAGAGGGCGGATTTTCGTTGAACCGTGCAGTCATGAATGTGATTTTGACAAAGCATATGATGAACTTAAAAAGGTATTTGGCATCGTTTCTATCAGTCCGGCATACCAACTTGAATCAGATTACGAATCTATTAAAACAGCATCGTTAAACATCGCAGAAGAAATGATCCGCGATTTGAAAGCGGTTAACGGTGCGGATTATAGACCAGGTTTTAAAGTCGAGACCAGAAGGGGCGACAAAAGCTTTCCATATACTTCGCCTGAAATCAACAGGGAGCTTGGCGCGCATATCTTGTCACAGTTTCCGGAATTGAGGGTTGATGTCACCAAGCCCGACTTCATCCTTTACTTGGAAATTAGGGAGCAATCATACTTGTATACGAGGATAGATAATGCTGCAGGAGGATTTCCCGCGGGTTCCAACGGTAAAGGCTTGCTTTTGCTGTCAGGCGGGATAGATAGTCCTGTTGCCGGCTGGCTGATGGCAAAGAGGGGCGTTGAAATCGAGGCAGTGCATTACTACAGTTACCCGTATACCGGGGAAAGGGCGCGTCAGAAGGTCATTGACCTGACAAGGATACTTGCGTCATATTGCGATCAAATCAAGCTTCATATAGTTCATTTCACCGGAATACAGGATAACATAAACCAAAATTGCCCCCATGAAGAGGTTACTCTCATTATGAGGCGCTTCATGATGAGGATCGCCGAAAGGATTGCATCAAAAAACGGGTGCCATGCGCTTATAACCGGAGAGAGCCTGGGGCAGGTTGCAAGCCAGACGATACAGAGCTTGCATGTGACAAATTCGGTATCTGGCATACCCGTTTTCAGACCGCTGATCAGTTTTGATAAAAATGAAATAATCGCCATCGCAAGGCAAATCGGTACTTTTGAGACTTCAATATTGCCATACGAGGATTGCTGTACCTTGTTTGTTGCAAAGCATCCCGTAACAAAACCAAGGCTCCAGGTCATCGAAAGGTCTGAACAATCGCTCGACATCGACAGGCTTGTGGATGATGCCGTCGCCAATACCGAGACTCTTCATGTCCACGCATAAAACGAATCATAATAAGTAGCAATCGTAATAATATATACTGATATGTCAGCGTCTGCAATGAAAAAAAGGTATATCCGCGCAGCCACTTGGGCTATATTGTTGGTATTTGTGCTATATACTGCGGTCATTCTCAGGTGTCATACTTTTTATGGCGGCGTACATGTCGGCGGTTATGATATCTCCGGACTTACATTACAACAAGCTTATAACAGGCTGTCTTCCAGATATGCCGAATTAACCGGCGACGGCTTCATTACTTTCAGATGTGAGAATAGCGCTTACAGGATGAAGTTAAGCGCTTTTTCATTCAGCATACCGCTCGGCGAAGTCCTGAAAGAGGCGTATACTGTCGGAAGGAATGGATTTGTACTGGGCAGGCTGTATGATATCGCTAAATGCTTCATTCAAAAACCTGATTTTACAGTGGTTCCTTCGTATGACCGTTCTGAACTGCAAAACCTTGTGCATGGCCTTAAAAAAGAATTGTATCTTTCGCCGTCTGATGCCTATGTTGAATATAAAAATGGCAAAGTAATCCTCACCCCAGGGAATGAAGGAAGCGAAGTAGATATTGAAAAGACAATGGCCTCGGTATGCAATAATCTGAATCGATTTATTTTCAGCGATATGCAATTGGTTTTCAAGACCATAATACCCAAGGTGACTACTGACGATATTAAAAACATTGATGCAGAAATCTCTGCTTTTAGTACATGGTTCAACATGAATGATAAAAACAGGACGGATAATATCAGACAGGCTTGTAAAAGTATCGATACAAAAGTGGTAAAGCCCGGGGAGGTCTTCTCGTTAAGCGGCGTCTTGGGACCGAGGACGCGCGAAAACGGTTATTTGGATGCTCCAATCATCTTAAAAAACGAGCTGGTACAGGGTACCGGCGGTGGAGTATGCCAGGTTGCCACTACTTTATATAATGCCATATTGTACGCGGGTCTGGATGTCCTGGAACGGCATCATCATTCGTTCCCGCCCGCATATGTCGATCCTGGACGGGATGCTACGCTTGCTGAAGGCAGTATGGATCTGAAATTCCGGAATAATCTTGAACATTCTATTGCGCTTTCAGCTTCAGCGGATGGCAACCGGCTGTTGATAAGCATTCTGGGCGCAACTTCCGACCGGCCGGAAAGGATGAGGCTGGTATCTACGGCAATCAAGGAATATATGCCCGAAGATGAAGAAGTCATCGTAGACGGCTCCTTGCCGTATGGCGAGAGGATTGTCGTGAGGGAGGCGCGCAAAGGAATGAATGTCCGGGTTTATGCCGAGTACCTTGGCGTGAACGGTATTATTGTTAGTAAGAAACTGATATCCAACGATGTTTATAACCCCATAAAGGCTGTTGTAAAAGTAAGCGAGAATTATTATAATTAACCATATGCTAAGAGTTGGTAAGATCCCGAATAATGTGCTCAAAAAACTCATATTGGACAAGCTCTCAAATAAAAGAAGCGATTTGCTGGTCGGACCTAAGATTGGTGAGGATTGCTGCGCATTGGATTTTGGCGAGGATATCTGCGTATTGTCCACTGATCCTGTGACAGGCGCTGAAAAGGGGATCGGCAGGCTGGCCGTACATATTTCTTGCAACGACATAGCATCCTGCGGGGTTGAACCGATTGGCCTGATTATAACCATATTGGCGCCTCCGGCGGCTTCTCTTGATGAAATCGACCGTGTGATATCACAAATGCTTGAGGCTTCAATGTCAATGAACGTTGATATTATCGGCGGACACACAGAAATTACAGACTCGGTCAACAGGCTTGTCATATCCACTACGGCTGTAGGAAGGACAAAAAAGGGCAGGCTTATCACATCTTCAGGCGCAAGGTCTGGCGACACGCTCGTCATGACCAAAACTGCCGGTATCGAAGGCACCGCGATAATTGCGCATGATTATGAAACAGAGTTGTCAAAAGTCTTTGACAGCAAACTAATTGCTGATGCAAAAAGCCTAATTTATAAAATCAGTGTAGTCAGGGAAGGCGTCATTGCTTCAGAACATGATGTCAGCGCCATGCATGACGCAACCGAAGGGGGCATCCTTGGTGCGGCATGGGAGATGGCTCACGCATCTGGTCTTGGGGTAGACGTATACTTAGAGAAGATACCTGTAGCATCTGAGACATTTGAGATATGCAGGCACTTTGGCATCAGCCCTTATAGGCTCATATCCAGCGGAAGCATGTTGATCGCATGCAAACAGCCGTCAACCCTGGTTGACAGCCTGGAGACCGCAGGAATACCTGCTAAGGCAATCGGGGTTTTTAATGGAAGCGGCAATTATATATCACATAATGGTAATAAAAGTGAGATTATCGGAGAGCCGGATTCGGATGAGCTTTATAAAGTCGTACGGGAGGTCGGATGATGTTTAGCGTAAGTGAGATCAAAAAAATTGATGCGGAAATTGCAGCGGCTATCGAAAAAGAGGTCGTACGTCAAAGAAGCAAGATAATACTCGTCGCATCAGAAAATTATGTTGATGGGGCAATACTTCAGGCGGTGGGGAGTCCGCTGACCAATAAATATGCCGAAGGCTACCCCAATAAAAGATGGTATGGAGGATGCGAGCATGTGGATGTTGTGGAAACGATCGCAATAGAGCGCGCAAAGGCTTTGTTCGGTGCAGAACACGCCAACGTCCAGCCGCATTCCGGCGTACAGGCAAATACAGCTGTCTTCTTTGCAATGCTTGAACCGGGGGATGCAATTCTCGGAATGAATCTTTCGCATGGGGGGCATTTGAGCCATGGGGCGCTTCATAGCATTTCTGGAAAATACTTTACGCCTTATGCTTATTGTGTAAGGCAGGATGATTTTCGTATCGATTACGACGAAGTAAGGAAAAAGGCGCTGGAATGCCGTCCTAAAATGATAATTGCAGGCTCGAGCGCATATCCGAGGATCATTGATTTCAAGGTGTTCCGTGAGATAGCTGACGAGGTCGGTGCTTTTTTCATGGCGGATATAGCGCATATTGCAGGCTTGGTAGCGGCAGGCCTGCACCCATCTCCGGTTCCTTATGCCGATTTTGTCACATCCACATCGCACAAGACCCTGCGGGGACCAAGGGGAGGCTTCATATTATGCAGGAAACAGTATTCCAGGATGATTGACAGCGCCGTCTTCCCTGGAATTCAGGGCGGCCCGCTGATGAATGTCATCGCAGCCAAGGCCATCTGTTTCAAAGAAGCTATGGACAAGACCTTTCATGACTACCAGAAAAAGATCCTGTCCAATGCGAAAGCGCTTGCCGAAGGATTGCTGTCGCACGGTGTAGACATACTTACCGGCGGGACGGATAACCATCTTATGCTTGCCGATGTGACGCATTTCGGAATAACGGGCAGGGAAGCGCAGATGATACTCGACGAGGTTTCGATTACAATAAATAAAAACATAATACCATATGATAAGCAGAGCCCCTTTAATTGCAGCGGCATCAGACTCGGAACGCCTTTTGTCACAACTAGGGGAATGGTTGAAAGCGATATGAGCGAGATTGCCTTGATGATCAGGCAGATGCTTGAGAACCCTGTCAGGTATAAAGACAATGTAAAGCAAAAGGTCAAAGAACTGTGTTTGAAGTATCCAATATGAAAATGAGCAGGAAAGAACCATTAGCTTACAGGATGTGCCCCCGGACTTTGGAGGAGTTTGTAGGGCAGGAGGATATAATCGGTAAAGGAAAGCTCCTTTAAAGGATGATAAAGGCCGACAGGATCACCTCTTTGATTCTCTATGGGCCGCCGGGAACAGGGAAGACCGCTATAGCAATGATTATCGCCGAAAGCACCAGATCTGATTTCCAGCGTTTGAATGCTGTAACTGCAGGCATCTCCGATATAAAAAAGATCGTGTCAGATACCAAAAGCCAATTCATTAATAAGAGCGGCAGAGTGGTTCTGTTTATTGATGAAATCCATCGATTCAATAAGGCCCAACAGGATGCCCTGCTTCCTCATGTGGAAGACGGAACCGTTGTGCTGATAGGCGCTACAACTGAGAACCCTTTTTTTGAAGTAAATAAAGCCTTGATTTCCCGTTCATCGGTGTTTATGCTAAAGCCCTTGAAACCAGAGCATATCAGGCTTATTTTGAATAATGCCCTCCATGATGCTGAAAGGGGCTTAGGCAAATATGATATTACAATACGGGATGATGCTTTGGAGTTCCTTTCCAATGCCTCGGGCGGCGATGCAAGGATTGCGTTGAACGCGCTCGAGCTCGCGGTTATGACATCCGAGCCGTCAGAAGACGGAACGATACTGATCGATCTTAGAACGATGGAGGAGTGCATTCAAAAAAAGGCTGTCGTTTTTGACAGGGCGGGAGATAATCATTACGACAATATCAGCGCCTTCATCAAATCAATGAGGGGCAGCGATCCCGACGCTGCCGTGTTTTATCTGGCAAGGGCATTGTATGCCGGAGAAGATCCCGAGTTCCTCGCGAGGAGGATAATGATATGCGCGTCTGAAGACGTAGGCATGGCGAACCCTTCGGCGCTTCAGATTGCCGTCGCATCGGCTGAGGCTGTGAGAAGGGTGGGGATGCCGGAGGCGCGCATAATATTGGCTCATGCTGCGATATATATAGCTACAAGCCCAAAATCCAATTCCTGTTATGCCGCAATATCCGCAGCGATGCATGATACTGAGACAAAAAACACCGGCGAGGTTCCGTTACATTTAAGGAATCCCGTGGTTGAAGGCATGAGGCAATTAGGTTATGGAAATGGTTATAAATATGCGCATGATTATCCCGGTAATATCGTGAAGCAGGATTATATGCCGGATGCCATGAAAGGAACGATATACTATAATCCTACGTCTAACGGATACGAGGCGAGGATATCTGAATGGCTCGCAAGGCGCAATGAGGTTGAAAAATGATGTATAAAAGGGTATTAGCATGGATATTGATTGCCGGTTTTATACTGCTGATAGCCAATATCCTGTTTATAGGCTTTCAGAGGTTTTTAAGCGCAATTATATACATTATAATTGCCGGCGTCTTTGTCATCACCATGAATAGAAGCAAGGACAGGGGTCAGGATTGAAATATCTTTGATTCATCCGCGTATTGCGCGATTTCTCTGTAAGCGCAGGATGCAAGCGCTTCTGATATTTGTCTGCTGTAACCGTATATGCCGCTATCCGCGACAAATGGACCGAAATATAATTCACTGCCGGCGCAAGCTTTTTTTGCCTGCCTGAAATATCCGGAAGGCATCCTGAATGTCCCGACGCTGATGTCCCGTATGGCAGAAGCGTCAATCATTGAAAAGACATGCGAAAAGAATTTGACGTATGATTCTTCATACCCCTTAAAGTAGAGAAGAGGGTCGAAACAGAGCCTTACCTGCCAACCGGCCCGGATTGCGGAACGTATGGCGTTTAACCTGCTGTCGAGAGCAGCGGTGTCTTGCTCGTAATGTGAAATTACATATTCAGGGGTCAACGTCCATGCGAGGATAACGTTAGGGAACGGTCTGATATCGCTATAAAAACCGGTGTTTGAACTCTTTGTCCTGATTTCAAATAATATGTTTGGCTGCTGTTGCGCGTAACAAAGCCAGAGGCGGCACAGGCCGAGAATTCCTTCAAGCGCCGGCAGGTCGCTCTCGAATGAAATATATACGCATAACTGTTTATCCGGTTTTGAGACACGTAGCGCATCCAGCGAACAAAAGTAATCGCGGGTGTTGACAAAAACAACAAGATGGCCTGAATTGTACATACCCTGAAGATGGCAATAATCACAATGACTCATACAATTCAGCACTTGCGCGACATAATGGGAATCGGGGCAGCCGAAGTTTTGACAAACATCAGGAAGGTCGTAAATAAGCTTACCTCTATTCACGGCAAGGATCATTTTCTGGGCCTTTTTTTGCAGGAGAAAGTCTTGACCCGCCTTGGAAAAGACATTCTTATAATGCCCGATTTCGATCACTTTTGATGACTTTAACCTGCTTATTATATCAGAAGTAAGTCGGTATTCATGAGCTTCCTTTTCCACATAGATTGTCTGGAATTTATCTGCGATCAAGGATTTGAACCACTCGCTCAAAAAGCTCTTTCCCTTCTTTTTTTGTCTTTACCTTTTGTTCCCGGATAATATCTGAAAACATGGTATCAAAACTACATTGATCTTTATTAGCGGCATTATATGCCCGATATGCTTCAGCCGATTTTTTAAGCATGACTTTCTGGCTGAATGTGAGCCTGAGTTTATCAGCCAATGCTTCAAGCATATGTCTATCCGACTCGCCAAGCGGAGATTTGTATCCGGATGAGTCTGTTGCAAAAACCCGTATGTTTTCTATAAAACTTCTTATCGAATTCTCGTTCTGTTTTATGAGATGTGTTATAAACGATGTTTCGATTCTATTATTTTCTAAATGGTCAGAGACTATTTTGAGGCAATAAATGTTATGGGCTCGATAAAAAAGGGAAGCGGATTCTATAAAACCGGAGGCTTCCATGTCAGCCAGCGGAAGCATCGTTTCGTCACCGATTCCGATACGATGGCTGTACGTTGCTATGGCCGATTCCAAAAAGCTGTGTCTGATGAGAATATCAGGGTAGAATTCCTTTTTGGTATCGTAATCGACGATTTTATTGCATAATAATACAGTCCCGGTCTTGATGCTTTTATCGGCAGACCCGCAAACGCCCACATTGATTATTACATCCGAATTGCAGGGACGACTGAGGCCGGCAAGTAGTCCGACTGCGGCAGCAATCCTGATTTTGCCCGGTTTGGAGACGGCAAGGACATAATCGTTGTTTTTGAATATGTCTATCGCTGAATCGTTCTCTCTCTTAAGACAAAGCATATCGACCAACGCTTTGGCTTCACATGGAAGGGCAGTCAGTATATATACCATCGATTCATTTAGCTTCCTGTTCTTTTTTCGCGGTCTGGTTGTTCAGGATATAGCTCCTGTACCCTCTTGATTTGAATTTATTAATTATATTGTTGTCCACCGGAAGATCGAAGTCCTGGTCTGTTGACGGCTTTTCCTTTTCGACTTGCGTCTCTTTTTGCGGGTTTGTTTCAAAGGCCTTGTCTTCCGAATCCAGAGTCGGCTGCAGGTAGCCTTCGGTTTCGGGAGATTTCTTATTCCTGTTGCCTGCGGCTGTGGTTGTCCTGCGCCTGGCAAACTTCTGAAGCATGTAGTCCTCACGTTCATCGGAGATGCTCTTGACCCGTTCCATCAATTGTGCGGCTAAATCAGTCTGGAATCCTGCTTCAGTCACTTTTGACAAGACAATAAGATTCCGGACCTCATTGAGCAGATCCTTCAGCTCAAATGGGGATAACTCCCTTAAAAACGATATTGCTTCTTTTTCAGCTTTAGTTATACGTGTAAGGATATCCTTCATGCCTGCTCCTAACAACATATTTCTTTCATAGATTACATTATACGCCAGTTCTGGCTGTATAACAATATGTGCATTTAATCATAATATTGAGGTATTGATGTTATTAGTCATTAGCTATATACTAAAATAAAGCAAGGCAAAGGAGAAATGTTAATGATTGAGAAACTGATATATCTTGACCATGCCGCGACGACGCCCGTTAGGGAAGAGGTACTGGAGGCCATGCTCCCATGGTTTTCGGAGAAATATGGTAATGCGTCCACAATTTATTCCCTTGGAAGGGAAAGTAAAAAAGCCATCGAGGAATCCAGGGAGAAAATTGCGGCAGGTATAGGCGCGACACCGAGGGAGGTATATTTTACCGGATCAGGGACAGAAGCCGATAATTGGGCCATTATAGGAACAGCGCTTGCCAATAATAAAAAAGGCAGACATATAATCACATCTTCCATTGAGCATCATGCAGTGTTTCATACGTGTCAGTATCTGGAGGGTCAGGGCTTTGAAGTCACATATCTTCCCGTTGACACTAACGGCCTGATATCTATTGACCAGCTCACGCAGGCTATCAGGAAAGATACCATATTGATCACCATAATGACTGCGAATAACGAAATCGGGACTATACAGCCTATCGCCGAAGTAGGGTATCTCGCAAAACAAAAAGGCATATATTTCCATACTGATGCTGTACAAGCCATAGGTAATATCCCGATCGATGTCGATAAGATGAACATCGATATGTTATCGCTTGCAGGACATAAATTCTATGGTCCAAAAGGGATCGGCGCGCTTTACATCCGAAAGGGGATAAAGGTCATGCCCTTTATCCACGGCGGCGGGCAGGAGCGCGGGAAGAGGGCGAGCACTGAAAATGTGCCGGCGGTTGTAGGCATTGGCAAAGCGATGGAAATTGCAATCAGGAATATGAACGCGTATAATGCAAAACTATTGAATTTGCGTGAACAGACAATAAACCGCGTGTTTGAAAAAATACCGTTTGCGCGCCTGAATGGCGACAGAGAGAAAAGACTGCCCGGGAATGTCAATATCTCATTTGAATTCATCGAAGGGGAGTCGTTGCTCCTTATGCTCGATTTGAAGGGGATTGCCGCTTCGAGCGGTTCGGCCTGCACATCAGGATCGCTGGACCCTTCGCACGTGTTGCTTGCAATCGGCCTGCCGCACGAAATCGCGCACGGTTCGTTGAGGCTGACTTTTGGAGAGAGCAATACCGAACAAGACGTCGATTACCTGATGGAAGTGCTTCCTGCGCTTGTTGCAAAGCTCAGGGAGATGTCTCCGCTTTATGAAAACCACCTAAAAGCGGCAAAGTCGGGAAACACGTCAAATGTATCAGATGCGGGGTTGTGTGACCGGATGGGTTGCGAGGATAAGGGGGGCTTTAAGTATGTACAGTGAAAAGGTTATGGATCATTTTACTAATCCCAGGAATGTCGGTGAGATACAAGACGCAGACGGCGTAGGTGTGGTAGGCAACCCTAAATGCGGTGATATCATGAAAATGTACCTGAAGATCAAGGACGAAAGAATTGAGGATGTGAAATTCAAGACATTCGGATGCGGAGCTGCAGTTGCAACCAGCAGCATGGCGACCGAACTCGTCAAGGGTAAAACTATCGCTCAAGCGCTTGAAATAACTAATAAGACAGTAGCTGAAGCCCTCGACGGGCTTCCTCCGATAAAGATGCATTGTTCCAATCTGGCCGAGAAGGCCATAAAGGCGGCAATAGAGGATTATAGACGTAAAAGCGGCCAGAACGGCAGTGCCGGTGATGCAACATGTTTATGCGGAAGACGATGCGATGATGTAAACAAACAGAAAGAAGATCAGAGCGAGTAATCGGTAAATACAGGTTTTCTTTGCTCGAAATGTACTAAATACTTAAATCCGGCGTTTAATATTATATTGAGGAAATATCCGAATTTATAGCCGGGGTACTCGGGTGAATGCGCATCCGACCCAAGGCATATCATCTCGCCGCCAAGCTCCCTGTAGCGCCGCAGTATGTTTATATCAAAATCGGGCGCCGGTCTGTCGGGCAGGTCTCTGTACGATCCCGTATTTATCTCAAGGCACTTGCCATTGTAAATCAGGTTTCTGAAGATCTCATCGAAAATATCGGACAGCTCTGAATATTTGATTGAACGGTCTTCATAAGGAGCGCGCCTAATAACGAAGTCGAAATGACCTAATGCATCGAAGAATCTGCAATTAATCAAAAGGTGGTTCAAAGTCTCAAGATAACGACGGTATGCGTTACTGCGCGATTTTCCATAAAAATATCCCGGTTCATACGGATCATACCCGTCGATAATGTGAACGGAACCGATTATGTAATCAAATAATCTATTATTAATTATTTCAGCGGTTTTGGTATAAAGATGGGGCTGCGTACCGATCTCTATTCCTTTGACAATCTTGAGAACCTTTTCGAATCTCGAGTTCACTTTGGCAATATGCTCATCATATTTGTCGAAATCGATTATAATATCATTATCGTAACCGGGGAATTCAAGATCGAGATGGTCTGTGAACGCGATCCCTTTTAGATTGTTCCGGATGGCCGATTCACAAGCCTCCTCGAGCTTCATGCTACTGTCGAATGAGTAATCCGAATGCAGGTGGCAATCAATCATTGTATGTCTTTGGACGCCTCCTCCTGGCAGCATGTCGTATAAACAGGAATACAACCGATATAACAATCAAAGCCATTATGACGTATTCGA
>CAZCKQ010000017.1:0-14373 GCA_964499315.1 uncultured Eubacteriales bacterium
TATGTAAACGATAATTGGAGGTTCTGCCATGAGTGAAGTAAGGATTCCTGAACTACTCACGCCCGACATCATCAAAGCCTTGTCTGACAATGTCGAAACATTGAAAACCGCTTTCAGCGCTGAAGAGGAAAGGTGTGTGGCATACGGAGGCAAAGACGGGTGCCATAAGGAAGACGATGATTGCTGCTGCCCGAAGTTTCTCAAATTTAAGTTCATACTCTGCAGTGTTGTGATCATCAACAAAAATGCGGAATGTGAAGACGACTGAACCCTGCGTAAAAAACAGATGGGATAAAGTCAAGGGGCTTATTCTCCAGGAGAATACTTCTGGATCGGCCCCTTTACATAATTATCTGGTGATAAGCGGAATCCCTGCAATCGAAAACCCTGCAATGCAGACAAATAAAGCTGTTGACACGCGTCTATTTTCATTGTAGAATACTTAAGTCACATTGAATCATAGAACTTGGAGAGATGGTCGAGCTGGTTTAAGGCACCGGTCTTGAAAACCGGCGTAGGTGCAAGCCTACCGTGAGTTCGAATCTCACTCTCTCCGCCAGAATAAGACAGAACGCCGTTGCAAATAGCGGCAAAGCTGATGTTAATATTATCTTTATACGGAGAAGTACCCAAGTCGGCCGAAGGGGACGGTTTGCTAAACCGTTAGTGGGGGCAACTCCAGCCGGGGTTCAAATCCCCGCTTCTCCGCCAAAACAGCACCTTTCAGGAATTGAGGGGTGCTGTTTTTATATGGTTGAGTGTAATTTTGTTGCATAATTGTACATTGTGTTGTACAATATAAACAGGAGGTGATTTTATGATAGCCAAAAGCTATTCCACTGTAAGGCAAAATTTCAAAGAGTACTGCGACAAGACTACGAATGATTTTGAAACGATTATTATTACCCGTGAGCGTGGGGACAATGTGGTAATGCTATCCGAAGCAGAATATAATAACCTTCTGGAAAACCTCTACATTAGAAGCAATCCGGAATACTATAATGAGCTTTTACAGTCCATAGACCAGCTTAAGAAGGGCAAGGGGCAGAAAAGAGAGTTGATAGATGAATAAGATTTTTTCTGACATTGCATGGCAGCATTATTTATATTGGCAATCAGAAGATAAAAAGATTTTGAGGAAAATTAATGATCTAATACGAGATATTGAACGAAACGGCAATGAAGGGTTGGGTAAGCCTGAACCGCTGAAACATGAATTGGCCGGGTACTGGAGCCGCCGTATAACAGACGTACACCGCTTGATATATAGCATTGACGATGAAAATATCTTTATTGCCAGCTGCAAAGGACATTATTAAGACACTCTCTGCCTTCTTCGTACTTCATAAAGAATTATTGCACCCAAGTTCGCAAAAAAAAAGAGGTTAGTCTTTCGACTAACCATTTGTAAAGGGGGTCAAAATGTATTGTGAGGTCACTACTATTATTGTCATGTTTATCAATCTTATACATTTCGATTAAAATTATTTAAAATATTTTTATGATAATATCTGCAGATGCGATGACAAGCCCTGTAAGTATCGGATAAATAAGCCTTATCCGCCCTCCCGCTTCCTCCGCGTTCGTGTCCTTCGCGCCCTCCGTGCCATCCGTGTCCTGTCTGGCTGTATCCGCATACCCACAAGATATTCCGGTTTGAAGATAACACGATATGATATAGGCAAATATGCCTCTGATCCGGCTTATAAAGCTGCGTTTTGCAATCAGGCGGATAACGCAGTATATACCTCCGGTCAATATGGAATATAAAAGCACATTGAGCAATGGCTCAAATCCCATCATAATTCCGCAGGCGCATAATAATTTATAGTTTCCGCCGCCAATAGCTTTTATTTTATAAACAGGGTACAGCATAATTGCCGGATAAACGGCGCCCGCAAGGCACTGCGGCAATGCAGGCATTCCGTTAAAAAATACGTTTATGGTCAAACCTGCAGCGGCAATTAAGAGGATGATCGTGTTGTCTATTTTATCCCGCCTTGGATTTCTCAAAACAATTATTATTGCAAATAATAGAAGGACCAAATGCTTTATGAGACTCTGATATTCAACTTTGTTAAGATATTCCAAACTAATTGTCTGCGTATACCCTCGGCATATTCGGTATTTGTTTCTGCTTCTGTTATATTTTACCAAATGCTATTTCCACAGTCAACAAATTAACCTTATTTGTGTGTTTTATAACTTATTTTTTAATAATTACATCGTATGAGCTCGTTTTTAAGGGCAATAATTAAATCGTGCTCCGATTTTCGATTAAGGTTTGGTTTTATGGCGGCATTTTATCTTACAAAAAGTAAACCATTGCAGGGAAGAGTTGGTATCAGCGGCGCGAAAAACGCGGCGCTGCCAAGTCTTGCCGCATCGCTGCTTACCGAAGAATCTGTGACGCTAAGAAATATCCCGGATTTGAGCGATGTAAAAAATTTTTATGAACTCCTTGGGATCATGGGCGCGGCAATGCGTCCAGCTGTAAACGATCCAACGCAAATCACCATCGATTCATCGAATATTTATTGCACAGATGCGCCTTACAATTATGTCAAGAAGATGAGGGCGTCGTTCCTCTTAATGGGACCGTTGCTGGCTCGCTTCGGCAGGGCTTCCATTCCATTGCCCGGCGGATGCGCCATAGGCAACAGGCCTGTGGATCTTCATCTAAAAGGACTTGGGGCAATGGGAGCGGAAATCGATAATGAACATGGCTGCATAAAAGCAAAAATTTGCGGAAGATTGAAAGGTAATGAAATCTATCTTGATTTTCCAAGCGTGGGAGCTACTGAAAATCTTATGATGGCCGCGTCTCTTGCGGATGGAACGACTAAAATTGAAAATGCGGCCGCAGAGCCGGAAATTGAGGATCTCGCATTATTGTTGAATAATATGGGGGCCTGCATCGGCGGAGCAGGTACAAACACGATAATAATAAAAGGCGTTGACAAGCTGTACGGCGCATCCCATGACATCATTCCCGACAGGATAGAAGCCGGTACGTTTATGATGGCCGCGGCGGCCACCCGCGGGAATATCATGCTTGAGGGAGTTAATTCAGCGCACCTTAAGCCAGTGATTGCCAAATTAAAGGAATGTGGTATCGAGATATCCGAAGAGCTGTCCAGCGTGAATGTTGACGCAAGAGGCGAGTTGAAAGCAATTGATGTGAAAACATATCCATACCCCGGTTTTCCGACTGATATGCAGGCACCGATAATGGCGCTTCTGTGTACGGTGGAAGGAACGAGTATGATTGTCGAGACGATTTTTGAAAATCGTTTTTTGCATGCGCCGGAACTCAAACGTCTGGGCGGCAATGTGAAGATAGAGGGAAGGAGCGCTTTTATTGAAGGCTCTTCAAATCTCTGCGGAGCAAAGGTCGCAGCTACGGATCTGCGCGCGGGGGCGGCTCTTATAATAGCAGGTCTGGCGGCCGAAGGCATTACTGAAATTGTTGACAACGGAAATATAGATCGCGGTTATTCCAGGATCGACGAAAAATTGAGCGCTCTCGGAGCAAACATCAGCAGGGTCTGATTTCATATTTATACGCCGATAAAAATATAATTCTGATAGAAGGCAGGTGCTGCCAGATTATGAAAATCAAGACCCGACATCGGATTCTTGTTAAGCTGCTTGTATACACCTCACTTGTCATAATGGCGGTGGTTATTTTGCCTTTTATACTTGTCAGGGGTTGTATGTACGGTCCTGACAAATCTGATGCCGGCGATGATGATCTGCGCTCCGGAGTCATGCTGAAAGTATGGTTCCACAAAGAAGAACAGGTCCGCTCGATGGATCTGGAGGAATATATCGTGGGTGTAACGGCTGCGGAAATGCCGGCTTATTTCGAACCGGAGGCATTGAAAGCCCAGGCTGTCGCTGCCAGGACATATGCATACGGGCGTCTCGCCGGATTGTTCAACCGTTCCGCCGATGTGCACAAAGGCGCGGATGTCTGTACGAATCCGGGGCATTGCCAGGCATGGATAAGCAAAAAAGATGCATACAGGAATTGGGGGGTCTTCTTCCCGTGGAAGAACTGGGAGCGGGTCAGGAAAGCAGTTCAAGATACAAAGAATATCATATTGACGTATAATGGGGCCGCTGTAAATCCGTTATATAGTTCCAACAGCGGAGGCAGGACAGAAAATGCCGAAGATGTGTGGAATTGCGATCCCGTAGCGTATTTGAAGAGCGTAGAAAGCTACGGTGACAGATTTGCGCCGGATTTTACAAGCGAAGCCGAAATACTTGTTGAACGGTTTGTTACAACACTTAAAAGCCTGTACCCTTCTCTTGAGTTAACGACAGAAGATCTGGGCAGCCAGATCCAAATATCCGGTTTCACCGAAGGCGGAAGCGTCAAAGATATAATAATAGGCAATATCACAATTTCCGGAGTG
The DNA here is from genome assembly GCA_964499315.1 of uncultured Eubacteriales bacterium. Classification (GTDB taxonomy): domain Bacteria; phylum Bacillota; class Clostridia; order Acetivibrionales; family CAYWGM01; genus CAYWGM01. Next base: position 4,425 of record CAZCKQ010000017.1, read on the forward strand.
CGCTTCAGAGAGATATTCAGCCTCAGATCGGCCAAATTCGATTATAAGAATATCAAAAACAATAAAATAATATTTACCGTTACGGGAAATGGGCACGGCGTCGGTATGAGCCAGTGGGGCGCAAATTATCTTGCTAAAAACGGCGGTACTTATGAAGAAATTCTTAAATATTATTTCAAAGATGTGATTCTGCAAGCATTGCCGCAACAATAATGAAATAATCCTGAATATGTATATTGCTGCCAACACCGGTAACAATAATATACGGAGGTGAAATTTGAGAATATGAAAAAGATATTCCCCGGAGACAGGCAGCATAAAAAAAGTGTTGTTGAGTTTTTCGACAGGAAAGGCTTTTATATTATACTGATTGTCTTGATTGTCATTGTGGGCACAACAGCAGTCATCCTGTCGACGCAGAACATCAATCCCATGGTGCCGGGTCCTGAAGCCGAAGATTATATTCCGGATAAGATTATTCCGGATGATGAAGTCGCGGAAGGTGAAGCGGAAGGGACAGAATCGTCGATCAACGATTCGACTGACAAAGACACCAAGGCGGCAAGCGGTATTACGGGCACCGATACCGTAAAAGATGTTCCCCCGGAAGATACCGGTACAGCAAAGAGCGCATCCGATACGACAACCGCGGCGAATACAGGGGCTAAAAAGAGTACTGCTCCCAAACCAACCCCGACTCCGGAGGCAAAACCGCAGACATTTATCATGCCGGTATTTGGACAGGTTTCTCTTGAGTATGCTATGAATCGTCTCATTTATTCAAAAACGCTTGAAGAGTGGAGAACTCATAGCGGAATAGATATTGCCTGTGAAAAAGGATCGCCGGTGAAAGTGGTTGCCGATGGCGTTGTTATCGAAGTGAAGAACGATCCCAGATTTGGAATAACGGTAATTGTGGAGCATCCGGGAGCAATCAGGTCGATTTACTGTAATCTGGCAAGCGATGATGTCGTTGTTCCGAACCAGAAGGTCAAACAAGGCGAAATCATAGGAAGCGTAGGGAGTTCGGCAATGTTCGAGATAGCTGAGGAACCGCATCTCCACTTTGAGGTTATGAAAAACGAGACAATTGAAGATCCTGCTCTGTATCTGCCAAAGAGCTGACATGTTATGATGCGGGGGCGCTGCTGCTTCAAGCGCTCCTGCGTCATAATGATCAGTTGATCAGTAATTCTGGGCTCGCTTTTCCGCAATTGCAGACTGTTCGAGGGCTTCGAGGTTTTCAAGGGCTTTTCCCGTACCAATTGCGACGCAGGATACCGCTTCGTCCGCAACGATAACACTGATACCGGTTTTTTCCTGCATAAGCTTATCAAGCCCGTATAGAAGACTCCCACCGCCGGTCATGATTATTCCTCTGTCGCCGATATCGGCCGCAAGCTCAGGCGGCGTCCTTTCAAGCATGGAATGTACAGCTTCAATTATGGATGAAACAGGCTCTTCAAGGGCTTCAGTCATTTCAGTTGATGTTACGGTCAATGTCTTTGGCAAACCGGAAATCAGATTGCGTCCGCGGACGTCCATCGAAGCTTCCTGGACGCGCGGGTAGACAGTGCCGATGTTTATCTTGAGCTCTTCCGCGGTTCTTTCTCCGATCATCATATTATGCTTTTTTCTCATATATCTGACAATGGCTTCATCAAATTTGTCGCCTGCGATTTTTATTGATGTACTTACAACTGTTCCGCCCAATGACATAACGGCAATATCCGTCGTACCTCCTCCGATATCGACAACCATACTCCCGCATGCCTTCGAAATATCTATGCCCGCGCCTATCGCCGCGGCAATGGGTTCTTCGATGAGGTAGACCTTCCTTGCCCCCGCCTGCATTGTCGCGTCAATAACGGCGCGTCTTTCAACTTCTGTTACATTGCTTGGGACGCATACCATAATCCGTGGTTTAAAGAGTTTTAAAACTTTGTTTTCGTATACTTTTGCAATAAAATGCTTCAGCATCCGCTCAGTGAAGTCATAGTCGGATATCACACCATCACGCAGCGGCCTGATGGCGACGATATTGCCCGGCGTCCTCCCCAGCATTCTTCTGGCTTCCTCGCCGACCGCAAGTATTTTGTTGGTATTCCTGTCAAGTGCAACGACGGAAGGCTCTCTCAGAACAATCCCTTTTCCTTTGATGTAGATTAAAACACTTGCCGTACCGAGGTCTATACCGATATCCTGACCTATTGCCAAGGTTTACAACTCCTTTTTATAAAAAATCAACGTGTAATTTTCATATTATCATATAAGATTTTAATATTTCAAGGTTAAATTAAAAAAGCCGGCTTAGCCGGCTTTTGAACGTCCGCTGGTGTATTTTACCCTTGTTGCCTCCCCGCCTCTTATGTGTCTTTCGGCCTTGTTCTCCTCAAGTATCATCCTGACTTCATCAGCAAGGCAAGGCTTGATTTTTGCCAGCCTTTCCGTAACGTCCTTATGAACGGTGCTCTTGCTTATACCGAACCTCTTTGCTGCCGCCCTTACGGTACTCTTGCGTTCGATAATAAAATTGGCAAGTTCTACCGCGCGTTCTTCTATATAACACTTCAAGTTGGCTGCCCCCAATCGCACCATGCGTACCCCGTATTCTTAGTAATATATATGTGTCCGACGGCTGGAGTATGATTATATATATGAAATGAGGAACGCAGGTTTACAAGCCCTTTTCCCGATGGTAATATGATAGCGAAGGGGATCAGTTCGATAGGTGTCGGTCCGATGGGTATCGGTCAGAAAAGGGTAGTAGTTATTACATCTGCTATAATTGCCTTTATTTTAATACTGGCGATGTGCGCATCGTCCGGCGGCAAAGCCCGTAACGGCGGCAGTACGGAGGGTGATCCTTCAGCTGCAGCAGGCACGTTGCCGCAGACATACCATAATGATAAAGATGATGATAATGACGACCCCGATTATCCGTTCGTGTATAAGCACCTGAGTTATGAGTCACTTGGCCATAAACAGGAAATAGATATACTTGAGGTTGATCTCTTAAAATGCGTCGGTTACACCGTAAAACCGGTGCTTTCCAATGATACCCTGTTCGGATATGAGCTTATGAGCTCGATGGTAAAACGCACCGGAGCCGTCGCGGCAGTCAACGCAGGATTTTTCAGCAGTTATGGAGAGCCTTCGGGGTTGGTGTTGTTAGACGGCAAACTGTTAAAAAAACCGACGGGAAAATATCCGGCGCTGTTCATAGACGGAGACGAAGCCCGCCTGGAGACGCGAGCCGTCGAGATTGCTCTGGAAATAGACGGGCGCAGGATAAAGATAGACGATATCAATGTGCGGGGCACACCGGGGAAGGTCATTGCATATACGCCGGAATTCGGCTTATATAATAGGGTAGAGGTTCCCAATACGACTTTGACGGTGGAAAGCGACAGGATAACCTGTATTGAAAAGACCGGCAGCCCGAGCAGGATACCACCCGATGGTTTCCTGATAACTTTCATCGCTCCCGGCACATATCCTGTGAATGGGATAGAGTTCGCCACCGGCCAAAAAGCAAGCCTTTCGGATGATATTTCGGGCACTGTCGACCAGGGCTATGAGTGCGGCTGCTGGATAGTAAAAGACGGTAAGGCCGTCATTGGTACAAGCGATCCATGGATAGGGACGCTTGGCAACAGAGATCCGCGTACCGTGGTGGGAGTGAAGGATCGGCACACGCTGGTACTGTTTACTGTGGATGGGAGGCAGCCGGGTTTCAGCGATGGGCTTACGGGCGCTGAGCTGGCCTTGTTTATTCTGGATTATGGTATTGATAATGCCGCTATGCTGGACGGCGGCGCCTCTACGGAAATGATAACCGAAGGGCGGATTGTCAACAGGCCTTCCTTCAAAGGAAAAGAGAGGATGCTCGGGGGGTGCATTGCTATAGTCCCCTCGGGTAAAAGGCAGGATGATGGCTGATCATTTGTTGGGCAGGTGGGTATGGGCAGGAATATAATCAGGGTTGTCAAAACAGGCCTCATCGATTATGAAGAGGCGCTTGAAATGCAGCAATCGCTACTTGCAAAGCGTCAGGCGGGCAAGGTGTGCGATACCTTGCTTATTGTTGAGCATTATCCGGTGATCACTGTCGGCAGAAGCGGAAACAGGGATAATATCGTCGCTTCGCGGGCTGATCTCGAAGCCAACGGGGTAAAGGTGCACGACATCAGCAGGGGAGGCGATGTCACCTACCACGGCCCGGGGCAGATAGTAGGATATCCGGTAATGGACCTGTCCGAACGCGGAAGGGATATAAGGCGCTATGTCCATGAGATGGAGGAAGTATTCATCAGGTTGCTTGACAGGGAGTTCGGAATTGAAGCGCACCGCGGTGAAAACAAATACACGGGCGTGTGGGTAGGCTTTGAGAAGATTACTGCGATAGGCATTGCCGTCAAAAAGTGGGTCACCATGCACGGTTTTGCCTTTAATGTAAACACGGATCTTGATCATTTCAAATGGATAGTACCATGCGGTCTTGGAGACCGGGGAGTCACATCGCTCGCCAGGATTCTCGGCAAAAGGCCGGATATGGATGCCGTCATTGAAATGGTGATTTCTTATTTTTGCGAGGTTTTTGATTTGGATGGAAACACGGCGTGATTATGTAAAAAAACCAGACTGGCTCAAGATAAGGTTGAAGGCAGGCTGCAATAATATAAAGGTAGAAAAGCTTTTAAGCGGACTTACGTTGCATACGGTCTGTGAAGAAGCCAACTGCCCGAACAAGCATGAGTGTTTCGGGAGGGGCACGGCAACGTTTATGATATTGGGGCGATTGTGCACGCGTAACTGTACATTCTGTAACGTTGAAAAAGGCTCCCCGTCTCCTGTGGATCCGGACGAACCCAGGCGCGTCGCAGCCGCTGTCAGGGAATTGAAATTAAAGCATGCCGTAATTACCTCTGTCACAAGAGACGACTTGCCGGATGGAGGAGCAGGCCATTTTGCGCGGGTTATCCGTGAAATTGCCAATTCTGCGCCGGACACCGTCATTGAGGTGCTGATTCCCGATTTCAGGGGCGACATTAACGCGTTAACTGAAGTTGCCTTGTCCGGACCCGATATTATCAACCATAACGTGGAAACGGTTCCGCGGCTTTATCCTGAGGTTAGACCGATGGCCGATTATGCAAGGTCGTTGAAGCTCATCTCGGATATAAAGAAAATCAACGCCGGTATAGTCAGCAAATCCGGAATAATGGTCGGGCTCGGAGAACGATGCGAAGAAGTGACCGGGGTCATGGATGATCTGAGGAGCGCAGGATGCGATATGCTGACAATAGGGCAATATCTTGCCCCGTCAAGATGGCATCATGCGGTTGTTGAATATATACATCCGAAGGTTTTTGAAGCATATGCCGCGGAGGCTTTGGCAAAAGGCTTCCTGCATGTGGCCTCTGCCCCGCTTGTCCGAAGTTCATACAGGGCGGAGGATAATACATTGGCAAAAAATAAAATATAATGTTAAATAATTTTATCCTGTTGAATAATATTTAACATGACGGGTAAGAATTTAAAAAGCATTGACATTGCTGTCTCAGGGTGCTATAATCTTTTTTGGCAGAATTCCAAAACCCTTCTTTATGTTAAACACCTTTTAACTGGAAGGTAGTTTTAAAGATTCCCTGGACATGATTCCCTGGATATATGGTCAATAAAACCAAATTATTCTGTTGTTGTTTTAATATTTTTTAGGTGGTGTTCTATGGAAGATGTGAATCTCACTGCAAAGTCACTTGAGGATTTACGTTATATTGCAAAGATGATGGGTATACGAAGTGTTACCAGATTCAGAAAAGAGGAATTGATCGAGAAAATACTCGATTCCGGGCGTAAAGCCCAGAAGGAAAAACTAAACGAGACCGGTCCCGCACAAATCGAAGCCGCGGCGGGAACCGAACAAGGATCCGATACACCGGCGCCGCCGGTTAAAAGAAAGCGCGGAAGACCCAGATTCGCTGACAGGATTGACAAAGAACAACCCCGGCCGGCAGCAGAGGCAGAAGACACCCGGGAAGCATCCGAGAATGCCGCGCAGATTCCTGCGGAAGAGCCAAGCGGCGCGCCTGATACGGAAGTTTTGGATGCCCAGGCAGGACGGCAAGAGCAGGAAGGCGGGATTTCTGATAACGGGCGTTCGAAAGCCTACGAGGAAAGATATCTGGCCGAAAGGCAGCGCGAACCGTATTACAGGTCCGACCCGCCCCCATATGTAATGAGGCCGCGGAGGGGCAGGATCCCCAAAACATATTCATCAATAGACCAGCAGAGAGATATCGCAGGCCAATCGTCCCAGAATTTCGACAGATCCCAGGTATACGAACCCAGACCGTTTTATCCTAGACCTTCACAGGAGCCATACCAGCCTTATATCAGACCGCCTGCGCCACAGCAGGATAGTGAATTCGTTCCTGCGCAAAGGGCCGATTACGACAGAAGTGTGGATGACAGAGGTTTGCAGAGGCAATACGAACCCCGGAAGGAAAACTGGAACGCCCAGGCTCCAAACGGAACTGAGAAGCTTGAAAGCGACGATCCTGTAGAAGGTGTGCTGGAGGTCCTCCCGGACGGATATGGATTTTTAAGAAGCGATAATTATCTTTCCGGCACTAAGGATGTCTATGTCTCACCGTCACAAATCAGGCGGTTCAGTCTGAAGACAGGCGATAAAATAAAAGGTAAAGGAAGGATTCCGCAACAGGGCGAGAAATTTCAGGCGCTCTTGTATGTACAAACGGTAAATGGGGATTCTCCGGAAATAACATCCAAAAGGATACCTTTTGAGCATCTGACGCCGATTTTCCCGGATAAGAGGATAACGCTCGAGACGACGCCAAGGGAGTTATCAACGCGCCTTATCGACCTGATCGCCCCTATCGGCATGGGGCAGCGCGGTATGATAGTATCCCCGCCAAAAGCCGGCAAGACGATACTTTTGAAGAAGATTGCCAATGCCATTACAACGAATTATCCTGAAATGGAGCTGATAGTGCTGCTTGTGGATGAACGCCCGGAAGAGGTCACAGACATGCAGCGTTCTATAAAAGGAGAAGTTATTTATTCGACTTTCGACAAATTGCCCGAACATCATATCAAGGTTGCCGAGATGGTACTTGAAAGGGCGCAGAGGCTTGTTGAGCAGAAAAGGAACGTCGCCATACTCCTTGACAGTATAACAAGGCTTTCGAGGGCGTACAACCTGACCATACCCCCCACCGGGAGGACACTGTCCGGAGGTCTCGACCCGGGAGCGCTCCATATGCCGAAGAGGTTTTTCGGTTCGGCGAGGAACATCGAATTCGGCGGGAGTCTGACGATAATCGCTACTGCGTTGATAGAGACCGGAAGCAAGATGGATGACGTCATTTTCGAAGAATTCAAGGGCACGGGAAACATGGAGATCCATCTTGACAGGAAATTATCCGAAAAAAGGATCTTTCCTGCAATCGATATCAACAAATCAGGCACGAGGAGAGAAGAGCTCCTTCTGAGTCAAACGGAACTCGAGGCCATATGGGCTATACGCAAGGCAATGAGCAACATAGGCACGGCCGAAGTTACCGAAATGCTCATAAACCGGCTGATGCAGACGAAGACGAATGATGATTTCGTGGGCGGCATCAATGTGGCGTTTCTTGAAAAGAACTACAGCAGTTGACTTTTAGAATGTTTATCTGCTAAAATAAGAAGGCATTTTTCAGGGCGGCGGCGTAGCTCAGTTGGCAAGAGCATTCGGTTCATACCCGAAGTGTCGTTGGTTCAACTCCAACCGCCGCTACCAATTTAATAACGGCCCATTGGTCAAGCGGTTAAGACACCGCCCTTTCACGGCGGTAACAGGGGTTCGAGTCCCCTATGGGTCACCAATGGCATCAAATGTCGCGGGCGCTTAGCTCAGCTGGGGGAGCACCTGCCTTACAAGCAGGGGGTCACAGGTTCGAGCCCTGTAGTGCCCACCAGAACACCCACCATCAATTGATAAAGTCGGTTAATGGTGGGTTTGTTTTATAACATACTTTTGAAATTGTGCTTAAATTTTATTTGACACTTTCGGAATGATGCAGTAGAATTATACAAATTCTTTTGACGGGCACATGTTGAAAATTATATTTTAGACCATTCCGGAAGGAGGAAATTTGCTATGGCATACTACTACAAGGAACCTTCAAGGACCTTCAGCGAATATATACTCATCCCGAATCTCACCACAAAGCAATGCATACCCGAAAATGTCAGCCTTAAGACGCCGGCGGTAAGGTATAAAGCGGGGGAAAGACCGTCGTTATCGCTCAATATACCGTTTTCTTCGGCTATCATGCAATCGGTGTCCGACGCGGGCATGGCCACTGCGCTGGCCAAATGCGGCGGCATCTCGTTCGTCTATACGTCCCAGTCCATCGCGGATCAGGTGGAAATGGTAACAAAAGTAAAGAAATACAAGGCCGGGTTCGTCGTCAGCGATTCAAACCTCAAGCCGGATGATACGCTGAGGGATCTTCTCCGTCTGAAAGAAAGGACAGGGCATTCGACAGTGGCAGTTACAGAGGACGGATCCTCGAACGGCAAACTGCTTGGGCTCGTGACCAGCAGGGATTACAGATTGAGCCGCACGGCACTCGATACAAAGCTGAAGCAATTCATGACTCCCTTCGATTTGCTTATTTACGGAAAGGAGGGCATCAGCCTCAACGAAGCCAACGACATGATATGGAGCCATAAACTGAACTGCCTTCCCATAGTCGATTCCAACCAGCGGCTTGTATATATGGTGTTCCGCAAAGATTACGACTCGCATAAGGAAAATCCAAATGAACTGCTGGATGCCGAAAAGCGGCTGATAGTCGGAGCAGGCATAAATACCAGGGATTATAAGGAGCGGGTGCCGGCCTTGGTCGAAGCCGGAGTGGATATTCTATGCGTCGACTCTTCCGACGGGTATACCGAATGGCAGCGCGACACCATCGAATACATCAAATCCGGGTTTGGCGGCAATGTCAAGGTCGGAGGCGGCAATGTGGTTGACAGCGAAGGATTCCTTTATCTTGCCGAAGCGGGCGCCGACTTTATCAAAGTAGGTATTGGCGGCGGTTTGGTATGTATTACGAGGGAACAGAAAGGCATAGGCCTCGGACAGGCGACCGCAGTCATCAATGTCGCGGAATCGCGTGACGAATACTTTAAAAAACATGGCGAGTATATCCCGATCTGTTCCGACGGCGGCATTGTCCACGATTACCATGTCGTCCTCGCCCTTGCCATGGGTGCCGACTTCGTTATGATGGGGCGGTATTTCGCGAGATTCGACGAGAGTCCCACCAAGAAGCTCAAGCTTGGGAACAATTATGTGAAGGAATACTGGGGAGAGGGTTCAAACCGGGCCCGCAACTGGCAGAGATATGATGTCGGCGGTGAAGAGATACTATCCTTTGAAGAAGGCGTGGATTCTTACGTGCCATATGCGGGAAAGCTCAAGGACAATCTGGACGTCACCATATACAAGATAAAATCCACGATGTGCAACTGCGGTTCAAGGAACCTCGAAGAATTGCGCAGCAAGGCGCGGATCGCACTTGTTTCCTCCACCAGCATCATTGAGGGAGGGGCGCACGACGTCATCCTGAAAGACAAGACGGTGATCAGCGAATAGCGTTACAATTCGGGTTTAAGCATTAATGCGCCGAACGGCGGTATAGTCAGCTGAAGAGAATAAGGCCTGTTATGATAGGGTACGCTTTCTGCCTGAACGCCGCCGCAGTTCCCGATGTTGCTTCCTCCGTAAACAGCGGAATCGCTGTTCATGATCTCCCTGTAATACGCGTGCAGCTGGGCACCTATCCTGTATCCGGTGTGGCATATCGGCGTGAAATTAAATACCTGTATGAGCATATCGCCATTATCGCATGTTTTTCGCATAAATGAAACG
>CAZCKQ010000018.1:0-14215 GCA_964499315.1 uncultured Eubacteriales bacterium
TTTGCGGCGGCGGGGTATGCGTTCCGCCGGTGGCGGCTGTCCGACTGCACGGTGGAGGAGGTTCCCATAGGCTCGGTTTCTGCCGCAACATACGACGCCGGAACGGGCAAAACCACGGTAAACATAAAAGAGGACTTGGTCGGTACGGTTATACCTGTTATTTCCGCGGAGGGAGATTATTATATACGGTTTACTTCAGGTACTTCTCAAGCGCCATACCGGCAGCTGCTTTGTATCAGGCAGGATATGTCGGGAACACATCTGAGAGCATAATAAGCCTGCTTCGATGGACGGATATGTTTTTCGCCCTTGATATTCCCCTTATGGCTGTCATATATGTTTACATAATGAGAAATAAACCTCGCTGCTTCAGGCTGGCAAAAAGACTGCTTATATTGCTGATACCCACGGCGCTGGGTCTTGCCGGTATATCCGCAGCCTATCATAAATCCCCTCATTATGTATTTCAATATGATAACAATACCATCATCAAAAATCTCGGGGTTTTTTATTACCATAGTTATGATGTCTCCAGATTCATTAAGGACCACTTCTATCTCAACAGGCTGGCATCGAAAAATGAAATTAATCGCGTTAAAGACTTTTATTCGCAAAAAAATAAGGATTCGCAAGACGCAAGCAAGGATAAAGCCTACTATGGCGCCGCCAAAGGCTGTAATCTGGTAATCGTGCAGCTCGAAGCCATACAGTCCTTCCTTATCGGTAAAGAGATCAATGAGCAGCAAATTACTCCCAATATCAACAAATTGATCAAGGAAAGCCTCTATTTTGAAAATTTCTACTACCAAATAGGTACGGGCAACACATCCGATGCAGAATTCCTCTGCAACACTTCCCTTTACCCTTTAACCAAGGGAGCGGTATATTTCAGATTCCCGGCCAACAAATATCACTCGCTGCCGCGGGCGCTCAAGCAAAAGGGATATACAAACTACGCATTCCATGCAAACAACCCGAGTTTCTGGAACAGGACAAATATGTACGGTTCATTGGGTTTCGACAAATTCATAAGCAGCGAGGATTATAAAATCAATGAAGTGCTGGGATGGGGCTTGAGCGACATCTCATTCTTCAGGCAATCCTTCGACCATATTGATGTGTCTAATCCTTTTTATGCCTTCATGGTCACGTTGTCAACGCATCATGCATATGGTTGTTTCGACAATTACAATTTCGATGTAAATCCTTACACTGACGATATATTCGGCAGGTACATAAAAGCCGTCAATTATGCCGACAAGGCCCTGGGAGTAATGCTTCAGGAGTTAAAAGACCGCGGCCTGTACGACAATACGATGATCGTGATTTACGGGGATCATTTTGGACTTGCCGAAAACCAGATGAGCGGGGTTTTCGAGTACCTCGGTTTGGACAACAACCAATTTGAATTGATGAGACTGCAGAAGACCCCTTTAATAATAAAATATCCCGGACTAAAAGAAGACAAGGTCATCAGCACCGTCTGCGGCGAAATCGATCTGATGCCCACAATAGCCAATCTAATGGGGTTTGATGCGCCATATGCGCTAGGTAAGGATGTACTAAATACAGATAAGGGGTATGCCGTCTTGCCGAACAGCTCAATAATAACCGATGATTTCATTTACTCGGCATCCACCGGCTTAACTTATTCTACAGACACAGGAAGCACTGTCAATATACATAACGAGCAGCAAATCAAGGATCTTCAGCAACAGCTGGAGATATCGCAATTGATTATTTATAAAGACATGTTCAGGAATATTGATTTAACCAAGGATGACAAATAATGGATAATGGCAAAGTCACTCCGCAGGAATTGAGCAAAAGTCTTAATCTTATAATGCTGTCTGTTGTATTTGCCACAATATGTTTTACCATTATCAACGGCCCTTCTGTCACAGGATATCTGCGCGCATTGGGCGCCAATGATCTGATTTACAGTGTCATTATGGCATTACCTGTTCTTTCGGGCTTCGTGCAGATAATTTCTTCGTATTGTCTGGAGAATTCAGGCAAGAGAAAGAAGATGTTCCTGATCGGCGGTCTTTTTCAAAGGATACCCTGGCTGTTTGTCGGAGCAGTTGCCGTATTCTTCCCTTCAAGCCTGAATTCGTACAGGATCTGGGCTGTAATGTTTTTTATCCTGATTGCTTCTCTCGGAGGTTCATTCATAAACGTCAGTTTCGGATCATGGATCGGTTCCATCATACCCGTCGATATCAGGGGAAATTTTTTCAGCAAAAGGATCATGCTTGGCACAGCGTTTACAGCATCGGCAGCGGTATTGACAGGTTTGCTGCTTGACGCGGTACCCGGCTACACCGGATACGCCATCATTTTCGCAATCGCTTCTGTTTTTGGGATAATGGATATACTTTGTTTCATATGGGTAAAGGAACCGTACTATGAAAAGCCGGCTGTCAGGTTATCACTCAAATCCCTCGTAACCGAACCGTTTCACGATAAAAACTATGTGAAATTCCTACTGTTTATGACCGCGTGGTCTTTCGGAGTCAATATCCCCGTACCGTTTTTCACGGTTTTTATGATAGAAGACCTTAAAATGTCTTTTTTAAGTATCACACTATTTCAGCAATTCGCCTCAAGTATCACTACAATACTGTTCATCAGAGTTTGGGGCAAAGTAGTCGATCGATATGGGAACAAGCCCGTTATGAAGGTAAGCGGATTGATTATCGCCCTGATGCCGCTGTTATGGTTCTTTGTCACTCCCCGGACGACATTCATTATTTTACTGGTAAATATGATCGCCGGGATCTCATGGCCATGCTTCGATATGACAGCAATGAACCTGTCCATATGGCTTGCGCCGGAGAAAAAACGTTCTATTTATATCGCATGGTATTCCATAGCAATATCGGTTTTCGGCATCGCCTTGGCTTATATCGCGGGCGGCGCTCTGATGCAGTTCACCGGTCCTGTTTTGAAAGATGCGCACCTTCTGTTTGTTTTAGGCCAAAAATTGTCTAACTTTCATATCCTGCTGTTCCTGAGTCTTTTTATAAGACTGGCAGCCGTAATATTCCTGCAGAATATGTTCACCGAAAGTGACTCAAAAAGCACATCCAGCATTTTCAGCGATATCAGGAAAGGTATAAAAGCTAAAATAGGTATTTGAGCTTGTCGATCTTGCCTACAAGCTCTTCCTCGATCGATCTGACCGCTGCAAAGTCCATACCGGCTGTATAAAAACCTTCAATAGACTCATGTATTGTCTTGGCTTCGCTTATACTTTTTATAGCGGCGCCGAACAGATCGTTGAATTTCTGCCTGTCGTATTCCAAACTCCCGGAATTGGCCGATACCAATATCCTTTCGGTATACTCATCCATATCTATTTCCATATGAGGCTCGATATCATTACTGTTGTGGAATGCATTAGATGTGGTAATGGACACGCCCGCGCCGGGTACTACGATATGTTCGACTCTCGACGGGTCAAAACCGCAGCAATAAGCTTCTACGTCATAACCTGCCGAAATGAAGGCATCCATGATTTTCTTGACGACAACCTCCGCGAATGTCCCCGGGTTCCCTTTTATTCTGCAGATGTAATATGTCTCGAGGATGGATGGCAAATAATTCACGGGTCCGGACGGAGTAATCGCCGATGCGAACAGATACCTGATCTTCCCTGCTTCAGGGGGCTGGCGTCCGAATAAATCAAAACGGTCGATGCTGCTTAGTTCTTTCAGTATTTTCCTCTCGGCATTATATATGCCTGAATGATCAAATGCATCCGAATATATCCGTGCAATATCTTCCTGTATCATTGCTGAAGCTTTAAGGTATCTGTAGCACTTCCCGTAACAGTTGGAGATTTCATTGATGGCATCCATAATCTCTTTTTTATGAAGTGAAAGAAGCTCCCTGTTCCAACACTGTCCGAGATTGATAATCTCATCAATAGCTCCGGGAACCCCCGGATCCACTACATGAGGGGCCGTGCCATCGATTAGGGCTGTTTTGAGCGCAGGTATGACAACTCCGTCAAGGCTCTCCGGATCGCTGGCGCAATGCATGAATTCGATATCATAGCCTCTATTGCAGAATTCATTGCCGATATTCTTCATAAGCGTTGATTTGCCTGTGCCCGGCCCGCCTTTGATAATAAAGACTCTTGTTGAATCGTATAAATCGATTATGTATTTGAAATAACTGTAGAACCCGCTGCAAGTATTGCCGCCCGGAAACATGTGCCTTATCCTGCATTCGGACATAGAAAAACCCTCCTCATTTAAAATTGCATATCTGTATTTACAGGATATGCAAATAGCACATTCTTAGTGAATTTTTGACAGCTTATCTTTAAAGGGAGGGTAAATGATTGCTTTTTCAGTGACAATTGCAGTGATATTTTGGTGCGGGGTCACATCAAATGACGGGTTGAACACCTTTGCCCCGACCGGGGCTATCCTTTGTCCGAAACAGCAGGCAACTTCATCAGGATCCCTTTCTTCAACCGGTATATATTCCCCTGACGGCGTCTTCAAATCAATAGTAGGCGTCGGGGCAGCTATATAAAACGGTATCCCGTAATTCTTCGCAATGATTGAAAGCCCTAAAGTCCCGATCTTATTGGCGGTATCCCCATTTGCGGCTATCCTGTCGCACCCGACGATCACCGCGTCTATTTTTTTCTGCGACATGACGACAGCAGCCATACTGTCTGTTATCACCGTTACGTCAATATTTGATTGACACAGCTCAAAAGCCGTGAGAGTAGAGCCTTGAAGGCGGGGCCTCGTTTCATCGGCATATACTTTCAGATTCCAACCCTTTTGCTTTGCCAGATAGATCGGGGAAAGCGCTGTTCCGAGCTGTGTCGTCGCCAGGGCGCCGGCGTTGCAATGTGTGAGTATTCCCATTCCGTCACGAAGCAGAGTCAGCAGATTTTCACCTATCTTCCTGTTTATAACGCCATCCTCCGCGTGGATAAGCTTGGCTTCATCCAGCAAGGCTGCGGTCTTTTCACAGCGCGAGCAATGCCGCATACTTTGCGCTTTGGCCGATAACCGTTCCAGCGCCCATGTCAGGTTGACCGCGGTCGGTCTTGCGGAAGCAAGATAAGAACACAGGTCCCGTAAATGCGTTATATACTCATCATGGTCTTCGGCTCTGATTTGCCTGGCGCCGAGATACAGGCCATAAGCGGCGGCGACTCCTATCGCCGGCGCTCCCCTGACCTGCATGGTCTTTATTGCATTCCATACATCTTTAATATTTGATGCGGCAAAATACTCAACCTTATTCGGCAGCAATGTCTGGTCTAGCAGGACCAAGCTGTCTGCTTCCCATCGGATGGGTTCGATCATCTGTGTCTTATCCTATCTTCTTTTTCTGGAAGAATCGTCTTTTAACGGGTTCTCATCTTTTAATAAAGGACTGCCGCCCTCTGATGCTCCCTTGGTCGGGACCGGCAGGATGCCTGCCATTTCGTTTATTACATTTATCAGCTGCATGTCCGAAGGAACGACGATTTTTGTATTATTTTTCAAAGATGTCTCAAGCGCCTCTAATTTTCTTAGGATCTGGGCATTCCCAATGAAATATTCCTGAGCGGCTTCGTTTACATACTTAATTGCCTGCGCTTCGCCTTCGGCCTGCAGTATCCTGGCTTGCTTTATCCCTTCGGCCTTCTTTATCTCAGCCCTTCTCATACCGTCAGCCTGCGTCTCCATTGCAGTCGCAAAATCCACTGCGGCGATCTTTTCATTTTCTGCCTTCACGACCTTGTTCATCGTCTCCTGGACGTCCTTCGGAGGATCGATCTCTTTGAGCTCAGTCCTGATTATATCCAGACCCCAGTTCTTGGTCTCAATCCTGAGTGTCTGCTGCAGATCGGTATTTATCTTTCCGCGTTCGCTATTGGCCGACTTGAGCGTCATAGTGCCTATGATATTTCTTAACGTCGTCCTTGCAAGGTTCACAATCTGATACTGGTAATTAGCTACATTATACTGTGAATTTTTTACACTCTCCTCGTCGGTTCTTACCTTGAAATAAACCTGAGCGTCAACGGTGGCATTCAGATTATCATTGGTA
Source organism: uncultured Eubacteriales bacterium (assembly GCA_964499315.1). GTDB lineage: Bacteria > Bacillota > Clostridia > Acetivibrionales > CAYWGM01 > CAYWGM01. The sequence continues at coordinate 6,070 of CAZCKQ010000018.1, forward strand.
ATAATAACCTGAGGTTCCGCATTTACCATCACTTCGGTAATATTGACGAGGTACATTTTCTGTATACCCGGAATCACCCAATGAAAACCAGGCTCGGCAAATCTTGAATACTTACCAAGAGTTTCAACCAGACCCCTGTGCGTAGGCCTGACTATCCTGATTCCGCTGAAGAACATGAACACAATGAAAATTATTAACAGATATACCCAATACATATAAATACCTCCGACGCATTAATAGGTTATTAAAAGCTTCTCTTTTTAAATTATATCATCTGCAATTAAAACATACCATGCCAAAACCGTAAAACCGAAGTATTTCTAAAACGTGAAGTATTCGAAAATTGTCCCGAAATCGATACCGGCAACCTTCCTGCCTTGGTAATAGGCCGACAAAGTATTGTATCCGTCAAGGAGGCGATGATGCCTTATACCGTTGGAAATGGAAAGATAGGCCTCTATATAGGCCGCAAGGTGGTCGCATACCCTTACGATTTCGCCATCGACAGGCTTATATTCATTTTTATTATATTTTTCGCTAATGATATCAGAGCCTGTCAGTTTTGTGTCCTTCCCGTCGGTTATCTTGCTCGTGAATTCATCTTCAATGAAATACCGTATTTCGCCCCTCCATCCCGATGGTACGAGTGGAAATATTTTCTCTTCAAGCTGTATCTGTTCGATGCTTTTGAGCAGTTCGTCAAGCCCTTGCACAGATTTCTTGACAGGTGAAATAATATCTCTGGTCAGGACTTCCGCCAAATCGTGAAAAAGACCTGCAAAGTAGTTATTGACGATACGGCTGTCGCAGCCGTTGATTTCCACCGTGCAAAGGTATGCGATTATCGCAACGATCAACATATGGCCTATGACAGATGTTTCAGGTATCCTCGGGGATTGTGCCCACCTCTGTTGAAAACGCAGCTGCCCTACCAGATCTATGAAATTTCTGGTCCTCTTTTCCAATCCGAGTTTCTGGACTCCGGCAAGGTCATAATGCTCTTCAATCTCGTTTTCTATTTCTGATTTTGTTTCATCAAGACCATAAAAATTTGAATTCATATTATAAATAATCTGGAACTCCCAATTGGTGGCAAGGTAATGAGAAGCCTTCAGAATACGTCTTTCGAGCTTCGCATAAGACGGATCCAAAAGATATGCCTGGAATTTTTCCAAGAAATCGCCTTTTATGTTCCCCACTTCATTCTGTAATCTTTCTATCACCCACTTATTTACCATCTCACCTTTTTGTTCCATGAGCCGGTGGAAAATCGGCGGTTTGATATCGGTCAGCTCTATCCTGTGAAGGAATTCAAAAATGCCGCCTTCTATCAATAACCTCCAGTTTATCGATGCCGCCCTGTCAGTTTCCTCCAACTTTGACAGCACATATGCAAAAAACATCTTGTGGGCTTGTTTGTCAAGCTCCGTAAAACCCTTTCCGGGCCTTATATGGTCGTTCCATCTCTGTATGCTTGCCGCGTCGTAAAACAATTCGAGCAGGGATTTGGAGATCATGCCGGGCCTCCATTCATGATGTCACGGTGTTTTTCAACAACACTGCAGCTCCAAAGATCCGCAAACTGCAGAAGCAGCGTAAGCGGGACTTCCTTATTCGCACATGACTTATTGTCGTCAACGTATTGTCCGTCATGATACATTATGGCCTGGACCTCATCCTCACTCAGATCTATGAATTTCAAAGCCAGATAGAGACTCCTGACAGGGACGCTCATGTATATTAGGTCGGTGTTGAAGCGGTATGGCGCGTCGGGCTTGTATCCGTACTTCATCTGCCGTTCGGTAGGCAAATTTACGAGATATTGCGGCCTGCCCGGCATGCCCACTTTTCCGATATCATGTATCAGCGCGATAATTATACATGTTTCATCCGGGATTGACGGAGCCAGAACACTCTTCAGCCTCAACAGGGTATCGGCCACATTGACGCTGTGCAAAAGCAGTCCCATTTCTTCGCACAGATGAAATCTCGTACTTGCGGGGGCGCGCAGCCACTCCGTCTCATTCTCAAGAAAAGCAATCAGGTTTGCGAATTGCTCACCCCGTTCAACCACTATGCTTTTCAACTCATTATAGCGTTTCAAAACTGATTCTTTTTCAGACAAAATGATCACTCTCCCTGCCGCATATTTGCGCTTATTGCGCCTATGCTTATTATCGGGCTCCCATAACGCTTACATATATCCGATATCCTGTTTCGTATGCCAATAGGATAATTATCCGGGCAGACGCCGGCAATACCGGCATAAGACCTCAACATGCCCTCCAATAGGTCGGGATCTCCGGTCTCAAAAATAAACGGGATCCTGATATACTGCTGCAGTATGGCCGTAAGCTGCGGAAGCAGCAACTCATGTTTGCGCGATTTTGCCGAGGATAAAAGCACCGCGTCAAAACCTTCGTGTGAGATATCCATCGCTGTTTCAGCCACTGCCACGTCGTCTTTTTGCTCAAGGCTCCGGAAAAGCTCATGTTCAGGCCCTATAAAGCAGACCTTTGAAAACGGGATATCCCTGACTGCGATCGATCTTTCGCGCGATAATATGTATTTATCTTTTACGGCATTCAATTTAGCCGGTTTCATTGTATTTACGGAAGCTCTGATGGCTTTGATATACTCGGGCGTAGTGCCGCAACAGCCGCCGATCAGCCTGGCTCCGTTTGATGCGAACTCAGGCGAAATCTGTGCGAAAAGTCCGGAATCATCCCCATATGTGACATTGCCGTCAGAATCCACCGAGGGCATGCCGGCATTGGGCTTGACAGAAAGATATGCGCCGCCGGTTTCATACATCTTCTTCACAATGCCCAGAAGCATAGCGGGACCAGCCGAGCAATTGGTACCGGCCATAAACGCTCCGAGCGAATTGACCGTATGTACAAGAATCTCGGGACTGGTTCCGTTCATCGTTCTGCCATGCCCCTCGAAAGACATGGAACATATAAGCGGAAGCCTGCAAGCATCGATTGCCGCAAGCATTGCCGCCTTCAATTCGAGCAGATCGGTGAATGTCTCAAAGTTTATCGCATCCGCCCCGGCATCGGCAGCCGCAGTTATCTGTTCCTTAAAAACCTCATATGCACGATCGAATGTGAGTTCCCCAACTGGCTCGAAAAGCTTGCCCGTAGGACCGACCGACGCCGTAACGAACCTGTTAATGCCGGCTGCTTCCCTGGCAAGCCTGACGCCTTCGTAATTAATATCGTAAGTCCTGTCTCCAAGCCCGTACTTCTCCAAATATATCCGGTTGCCCGGGAATGTGTTCGACTGTATAACGTCGGAACCTGCATCGGCATATTGACGGTATACTTCCGTTACCTCATCCTTGTGCGTAAGATTCCATGACTCGGAGCATTCGCCGGCTTTCAGACCTGCTTTCTGAAGCATATATCCCTTGGAACCGTCGTGGATCAAAATGCGGTTTTGTATCTGATGGCAGAAATCCAAATTCACCATATTTTAATTATTTCATAAAGAAATTGTTAAGTAAATAGTTATGAGAAGCAGTTCCCTGGCAGGAAATACAAAAGTGATCCCGCATATTGATGAGGCTATCAACGAGATTATCAATGCGCATATGAAAGATATCAGGACACGCTTCAGAATGGCCAATACCGGTGCGCCGGTCAATTTAACCAATCTGATGATGGATGCCATGGTGATAAACAACAGCAATGCGCATGCGGAAAAAAACACGCTTAGTTTTAAAGTATTTTTGTATTCAATTTCAAACTCCGATGGTACATAACCATGAGATGTGTTCGAAGCGGCTATCGCCGATTTGATCTTTTCGGAATAAAACCCCACATCGAATATGTTGTCCTGGGGTATGTATTCACTTGGGATATACGGTTTGAATTTAACCATCATTAATATGGCAAATATGCATGCCAAGGTTCCGGCAGCTATAAATACCAGTTTGGCTATCGCAATTTTCTCCGATTTCAGCAGTTCGAGAAGGTATTTATCCTTAAGCTGGCTTTTTAGTGCAGTGAAGCCCTTGATGAAAAGCCTCGCGCCTTTTATAAGCAGCAATACTATTGTCCATAACCCGATAAGGAGCAATAATGCCGATTTGAATTGCGAAATCAGAGCCGGAGCCGAATAATAATCGGTGATCTTATAAGCCCATGTATTCACCTTCAACGCAGCGGATAAAAAACTCTCGACACTATGTGCCTTGAAGCTCTCAAAATCAAGGTATCCACCTTCGACCATGACTGTCTGTACGGGCAGATACTCCGCCATAGGGTAGCTTGTAAAAGGTACGTAGACCTTTTCAATACCGTCGTAACCGAGAAAAGATACAATTGAATTTTTATTCCTGTAGATGCCGATTATCTTGTATTTTTGGTCATTGAACAGGTAGATTTCGTTTCCGATTATATCGTAAGAGGCAAACATCCTGTATGCGAGCTCATCGCTTATTACTGCCGCATCAAGACCGTAACGGCTGACATCCATAGTAAAAAAGGCGCCTTTCAACATTGTCATGTCCATGAAATCCGGGTAATTGTAATCTGTCAATACGACTTTAACGGGATGGAACGAATTGCGCGACCGCGCCATTGAGTCCATCGTGCTTGAATAGCAGACTTCCTTGTACGAATCGGCTTTTTTGAGCTGTTCGATTTGCCTGAGGGTGATAAGGCTGCTCGTGCCTGCCGCCGCTGCGCCGGATGAGTTCCTCTCATTAATCTCAACCCTGCCGGTAAAACCTTTCGGCCCTGATCCGAATTCGGCTTCGATACCTGAAGATATGCATAGCGTAAGTATAAGCAGTATCAGTACTGATATCAGTTTGGTAAGCACATGTTTTTTTATTTTGTCTACAGGAATGTTCATCTAATTTTTACCTGCATGCCGTCTATCAGCGGTTTGCTTCTGAAGGTGATTACTTCGCAATCGCTGTCAAGGTTGCCTTTCACGGCTGAATTCATATCATCCGATTCCTCGATCTTCACCTCGACCATTTCGGCATAACTTTCAGTCCCAAGGATACCGTCGCGTGTCTTCAATAAGAACACGATCCCGCGGTCCCCGTTGAATATGATGCCGGAATTCGGTATGATAACCGGGTATATAATGCTCGTTTTGGTATAACTGACCCTACCCTGCTGTCCATCCGCCAACTCGGCTTCATCGTCGCTCACTTCGGCGACCAAACGGTAATTTTTTTCTGCAGGATCATAACTCTTTTCAATGACCCTGCCTGCCAACTTCCCCTCCTTGTCGCCTTCCGAAGTGAACACTGCAACATCCCCGATACCTATAAGCTCCGCTTTTTCCTTGCCCAACGCCCACTCGATGCGGTAGGCTGAATCCGCCCCGACTATTTCAATAAGTATCTGACCGTCCGCCGTCTCATCGCCGGCCCGGATATTGACCGATCCCACCTTGCCGTCGGTCGGGGAGATCCTTTCGCCGTTCTTCAAGGTTTTAGACTTTAAATTATCATATTCTATTTCATTCAGTTCGATTTCAAGCAGCATTTCTTTGATTTTGCTCCGGTACACCTCATCCTGGGCCGCGGCTCCCCCGCCGGAAGCCGAGCCGGAATGGGCTGCCTTATACTGTAAAAGGTTATTTTCAAGCCTCAGGATATCCAGTTGTTTTCTCCTTAATTGCATGTTCAGATCCTGCTGATCGACAACCGCGAGGACAGTTCCGGCCTTTATTTCGTCATTGGCCTTGACCTTGACCTCTTTTATTTTCCAACCCCTGTATCCTTTGATTTTGTGAATATCCTCAGCCCGTATTACTCCCAGGGCCTCGATCTCTTTCGTTAGCATGCCGCCTTTCAACTTAACTGTATCCACCTTGGGAATCAGAAGATTGTTGATAGTATTGGAGAAAAATGTAAGCAGGACAACAACGGCAAGCAGAATCAGCCCCGAATTCCTGATTATTTTTTTTCTGTTTTGAATATTAACTACAGGTACGGCTTCCATATTTCATTCTCCCAATAATTTATTTAATACCCGACAATTGTATTCCTTCCACAAAATAGTTTTCCGCGTACAAAAACGTCAGCAGCACCGGCAGCATATATAATACCCCGCAGGCGAAGGCAATGCCGATTTCCCCTGTGTTGATCCTCGAAAGGAAAATGGATAACGGGTGCAAGGCCTCATCCTTTAAAAAAATGAGGGGTTGTTCCACCATATTCCAGTTATCGACAAATACAAGTACCGCCAATGACGCCAGTGCGCTTTTGCACTGCGGCAATACTATCTTCATGAACGTCTCAAAATGCCCCGCACCATCGATTCTGCCGGCCTCACAGTATTCGTCGGGTATGAGCATCATGAACTGCCTCAGGAGGAAAACGCCGAATGTCGTAAAGATGCCCGGAAGGATCACCGCCCAGTAGGTCCCCAGCAGATCCAGCCATCTGAGCATGATGTAGTTTGGCACCAGCGTCACCTGGAACGGCATCATCATTACAATTATGTATATAAAGAATATCGTGTTCCTCAAGGGGAACCGCAGCCTGCTGAAGGCAAAGGCGGCAAGCGCCGAGACCATTATCTGCCCTGAAATGATGGGGACTGTCACGATGACTGAGTTCCAGAACATTATAAGGAATTTGGGCTTTCTCAAAAGGGCCTGGTAATACTGCAACAAACTCACCTGGTCAGGTATGAGCTTAAAACCGATGCTTTGGATCTTCGAGGCGTCGTCCATCCCGCCTCCCGAACCCGTTATGACGCTGTATACAACGGATGCCTCCCTGCTGCTCATGAAGGAGTTGGTAATCATATACAGCAGAGGGAACAGGATCACAAACGAGATAACCACAAGAAAAAGATAGTATATGATTTTTATGACCTTCCTGTTTGCCCTTTTTGCCATAATTCCCTCCCCTACAGGGTGTTTTGCTTGAAACGGGCCTCCATCCTGAACATCAAAAAAACAAGCACGACCACGGCCGCCGCCATTATGAAGGAGGCAGTCGTAAGGCGCTGGTACGACAGGTTGAAGAAGTTATTGTTCATAAAATGCTGCAGCATGTATATATCCAGGTGAGGATAGCTCCCCGCCAGCAGGTACGCCTCACGAAAGACCTTGAATGAGTTTATCATCGAGATTATGAATACAAAAAATCCGGTGGGTATGAGGAAGGGTATCGTTATCTTCCTCAGACAGACGAACCGTCCCGCGCCGTCGATCCGGGCAGATTCATAATACTCGGCCGGTATGCTGTTCAGGCCGGCCAGGAACAGGATCACGTTATATCCGCAGTTCTTCCATATGTAGACAAGAACGAGCACCCCCACCGACCATCCGGTCCTCATCCATTCAACGGGCTTGACGCCGAATCCAGCTAAAAAATGATTAAGCGCCCCGTACTCATTGAACATTATCTGCCAGACAAGTATGACTGAGGCTATTGGGATTACCAGAGGACATATGAAAAACATCCTGAAGTATGATACACCCTTTAATTTTTTGTTTAAGAGCGACGCAAAAGCAAAAGACAAAAGCATTATGAGCGGAACGCTTATGGCGTTGAATATTACCGTGTTTTTTGCTGCCGTGATGAAGGATTTGCTGCCAAACAGGCTGACGAAGTTTGCAAACCCGACAAACTCCGTCCCGCCGACGCCTTTGGTGAAGCAGTAATACAGGCTTATCATAAACGGTATCATGAAAAACAGCGCGAAGCCTGCAAGGCTCGGCAAGGCAAAAATATACCCCGCCATTGCTTCTTTTCTCCTCAGCCGTTTGTTATCAGCCATTCCTTCCCCCCCGGATCGTGTTTGTCGTTCTCAAACTAATAATTTATTCGTTCAAATATATAACTACTTTATCATCAATGGCCCTTGCGGTCTGTTCGGCAGTCTTTTTGCCTTCGAGATAATCATTAACTTCATTATTAAGAATCCTATCTATACCGCGATCAAAAAAGTTGCTTTTATAAACATTTGATATGATACTATTGAAGCTGTTTAAGAGGTTCTCCGGCAAATAAAGACCTTCACCGCCGGAGTAGTAATTCTTCTCCTCCAGTAAGGCCTTATTGTTAACCGTGACACATTGTGTAGAATTATAATGCTGCTTATGATGTATTTTTCGTCAAGAGTTTTTCCCTGTTTTCGTAAAATAATTTCCCTGTTATGAG
>CAZCKQ010000019.1:0-14061 GCA_964499315.1 uncultured Eubacteriales bacterium
GTCGCTTCCCAGGGTGATTCTTGCGATGATATATGCCGCAAAGGCAAAGAGATAAACACCGATCCGTCCCGCAGGGAAATGGACGTGCTGCTTGCGACATGCGGTGAAGTATCGGTTTCCCTTATGGCTATGGCGCTCGAAAAGCAAGGTTATCCCGCTATTTCCCTGACAGGCCGCCAGGCGGGGATTATTTCTGATAGTTCGTACGGTAATGCAAGGATAAAGAGCATCGATACCGAAAGGATCTTCAGGGAGCTGGACAAACGCAACATAGTGGTGATAGCCGGCGGGCAGGCAGGTAACATATACGGCGATGTGACGACGCTGGGTCCCGGCGGCGCGGAGACTTCGGCCGTCGCGCTCGCAGCTTCCCTCAAGGCAGACGCATGCGAGATCTATCTGCCAAAAGCCGGCATCTATACCGCAGATCCCGAAATCGTACATGAAGCAGTTATGCTCAGGGACATTTCCTATGATGAAATGCTTGAGTTATCAAGTCTTGGGGATGAATCCCTACATAACCGTTCGATAGAACTCGCAAAAAAGTATGATGTTTTGGTAATGCTGAAATCGCTGACTGATGATAGCAGGCAGACGGTAATCAGGGAGGTTGATAAAGTGGAGAAATTACTGGTCAGGGGCGTCACCCGCGACAACAATATCGCGAGGATATCGGTGCTCGGCATCGATGACAGGCCCGGCATGGCGTTCAAACTGTTTTCCAAGCTTTCAAAGGAAGACATAAGCGTTGATACAATAATTCAATCGGCAAGTCGTGATGAAACGACAAAAGATATTTCGTTCACAGTTTCCAGGGATGACCTGCAGAAGGCGCTCGGCGTGATAAATGCAAATCTTGAACTGCTTGGAGCCAAAGAGGTCATCCATTCCGACAGGTACTCGAAGGTATCGATTGTCGGCGCCGGCATGGTCAATCACCCCGGTGTGGCGTCCATGATGTTTGAAGCATTATATGACGCGGATATTAATATACACATGATTACAACATCCGAAATAAAGGTATCGGTGCTTGTGGATGTCAATGAGGCTGAAAGGGCGGTCAACGCAATCCATCACAGGTTCAGGATGGATGAGGTTTACAATAATTGATTTTGACAGCTTGATATTAGCGCCCGGATAATATAAACTTAGAATGACAATTCAATAGTGTTTTCCGGTACGGGTTTGGCGCCGCAAGCTATGGGCGCCATGAAAAGGGAAGCAGGTTTCAATCCTGCACGGTCCCGCCGCTGTGAAAGCCGAGCCCCTTCAAACATGCCACTGGCGATATGCCGGGAAGGCCGAAGGGGTGATGATGCTTAAGTCAGAAGACCTGCCTGTACCTGAACACCAAGAACTCTACGTACGATAGGGGGTGTTGAAATGTGCGCCGCACATGGATTATGGAATAGCGGGACCTCCTGAGTCAAGACAGGAGGTTTGTTTTTTGCGTGGGGGATAATGCTTGCGAAAGGATTGGGTCTTATGAAAGGATTGGTGCATATCTACACCGGTGACGGTAAAGGCAAGACTACGGCGGCGGTGGGTTTGGGCGTAAGGGCATGCGGTTGCGGACTTAAGGTCCTTATGGTCCAGTTTCTCAAAGGATCAGGATCCGGGGAGCTGTCTTCCTTGAAGAAGCTTGAGCCGGGGTTCTCGGTTTACAGGAGCAAACAGGTCCATAAGTTTACATGGCAGATGGATGAAGCCGAAAAGACGGCTGTAAGCGCAAGACAGCGTGAATTGCTTGATTACGCGGCATCGCAGATATCCGGAAGCGTCTTTGATCTGGTGATTCTTGATGAAATCATGGCTGCCATAAGCGAGGGCATGATCGGAACCGATGAGGTCGCCGGACTGGTTAGGAACAGGCCTGAAGGCGTTGAACTGATCCTTACGGGGAGGAATGCTCCAAAACAACTGGTAGATCTGGCCGATTATGTTTCCGAGATAACCAAGGTAAAACACCCTATGGACAAAGGAATACCGCCGCGCAAAGGGATTGAAGCATAAGAACGAAAATGCATTAATTATTCAACAAACTATGAATAGGAGACAAGAAACATGAAAAAAATACGTTCTATCATTATACTTACTTTGGCATTAATACTGACTGTCGCCGCATTGACGGGGTGCGGCGGTAATCTCGCGGATAAGACTGGCGGCATTGTTTCACTGACGCTGGCGACCGATGAGATACTGCTGGCAATCGCCGATAAAAACGATATAAGCGCAATTTCAAATTTATCGACCGATCCGGGCCTTTCCAATATCGTCGATAAAGCTGCCGATTTTAAAAATAGACTCGGTACGACCGACATAGAAAAAGTCATCGCGCTGAAGCCAAAAATAGTCTTCGTCGCCGATTGGACCGACGAGAAAATTGTAAAACAGCTGACTGATGCAAAAATCGATGTGTATGTGTATACTACCCCCAACAGTATTGAAGAGGTCAGGCAGCTTATCAGGGATATCGCCGCGAAGATCAATAAAAAAGCCGAGGGGGACAAGCTCATCGAATGGATGGACAAGCGTCTGCAAGCCGTCGCGGATAAAATATCCACACTGGATGATTCGCAGAAGCTGACAGGCATGAGCTGCGATTCGTTCTTTTATACTTACGGCAAAGGGACCACATTCGATGATATCGCCAAAAACGCCGGAATCATCAATGCCGCGTCGCAAGCAGGAATGGAGAAATGGCAGCAGATATCCAAGGAAAAGATCATCGAGGTGGATCCCGATCTTATCTTCCTTCCTGCATGGTCATATTCCGGTTTTGACGCCGAGGAGTTCGCAAAAGATTTCAAGGCTGACATCAGCTTGTCAACGGTCAAAGCCATAAAGAACGACAGGGTCTTTTCATTGCCTGAATCGCATATGACATCGGTATCGCAGAATATCGTACTTGGCGTGGAAGATGCCGCAAAAGCGGCCTATCCCGACCTTTTCAAATAAGATGGATAAATTTGGGCCCGCAACGGTGAAAAAACTGAAGATTGCGCTTCCTGTGCTGGCGGCGAGCCTTGCATGCCTTATCATAGCGGCTACTGCGATAGGCTCGGTGGGCGTCCCGTTCGGCATGACCGGCAAGATAATTTTGAAGAATCTGCTGGGGTTGGATATCCGGGTACCTGAAAATCTGGAACATATCATCTACTATGTAAGGTTCCCGAGAGTACTGCTGGCAGTAATCGTAGGCAGCGCCCTCGCCGTATCCGGCGGTGTGATGCAGGGTATGTTCCGCAACCCGATGGCCGATCCCGGAATCATCGGCATATCAAGCGGCGCCAGTCTGGGGGCCGTCATTGCCATCGGTCTCGGATTGGTTTCGGGCAGCATATTCTTTTTGCCGCTCTTCGCGTCCATAGGTTCGCTGTCGGCGGCATTCGTCATTTACATGCTCTCGATGCGCAAAGGTAAAATACCGCTCATGAATCTGATACTGACCGGCATTGCGGTAAGCATGCTGTTGAATGCCGTTATTACGTTGGTCTTATCGCTTGTGAGCGGCGACAGGGTAAAGCAGTTTTTTTTCTGGACGCTCGGAAGCCTTTCCACAGCGAGGTGGGAGGATATTCAGATAGTGTTCGTTCCTGCGTTGGCAGGGGTAATTATATTGAATCTGTTTGCCCGTGACCTCAATATTATGATGCTTGGGGAGGAAGAGGCCCATTCGCTGGGCCTCAATCCTTCCAGCTACAGGAAACTCCTCCTTCTGTTTTCATCGGTGACTACGGCCGCGGCAGTCTGCGTAAGCGGTACCATCAGCTTTGTGGGGCTTATCGTACCTCATATCGTCAGATTGGCGACAGGCCCGGACCACAGGATACTGCTGCCTGTCAGCGCGTTCGGCGGAGCCATCTTTCTGGTGGTCTGCGACCTTATCGGCAGGGTCGCTCCCATCCCCGGCGGTGTGGGCGCAGGCATAATAACCTCATTGCTCGGGGCGCCTTACTTCCTTTTCCTCCTCAACAGGCGTAGAAAGACGGGAGGGGTATTATGAATGAGATAAAGATACGGGGACTGACATATTCCGTCGATGGATACGAGATACTCAGGGACATAAGCCTTGATGCGACCGATGGTGAATTCATCGGATTGATCGGCCCCAACGGCGCCGGAAAGACTACTTTGTTGAAATGTATGAACGGCATCCTTAAAGGCGCCGGTAAGATAGAGATAAATGGCGTCGACCTGAATGATTATCATCTTAAGGATCTTGCCCGCGGGGTATCGCTGCTGCATCAGGATACCACCGTAACTTTCCCGTTTCCGGTGATCGATATCGTTCTGATGGGGAGGTACCCTCATAAGGGATTTATGGATTGGGAGACAGAAAACGATTATGCCATCGCGCGTAAATACCTGTCTCTTGTGGACGCGTCCCATCTTGAACCGAGGCCCGTTACACAGATTTCAGGAGGGGAGCGGCAGCGCGTGATGCTCGCAAGGATCCTTGCGCAGGAGACCGGTATTTTATTGCTTGACGAGCCGACATCCAACCTTGATATTGCCCATGAGGAATCGATTTTCAGAATGGCATCGGAATTGAGCTCTGCCGGCAAGATTGTTATTGCTGCTGCCCATGACATCAAAATCGCCTCACGTTATTGTTCGCGGCTTGTATTGATGAAGGAAGGATCGATCCTGGCGGACGGCAGGCCTGAGCAGGTACTCACGTCAGAAAACCTGTCGGACGCTTATGGCGTGAGCGCGTTGGTGTACAAGAACAGGATAACCGGGAACATCGATTATCTCATACACCACACCGAGCCTGACAATCATCGTAAGCGTATCCATGTGATAGGCGGGGGAGGCTCGGCTGCCGGGGTCATACGGTTTTTGTACGAACGCGGGCACAAGACGACAGCGGGGGTTTTCCCGCGGGGTGACAGCGATATTTTCGCGTGTGAGACATTTGGCGTCGAACATATCGTATGCGAACCGTTCGGCGAGATCGGCGGGCACCTGCACGCGAAGAATATCGGACTGATACGGGAAGCTGATCTTACGATACTTTGCAACATGCCGTTCGGCGCGCAGAACCTGAAGAACATCGAAGCTGCAAGCAATGCGTCCAATCTTGTCATAATCGAGGATGACGATCCGGAGGCAAGGGATTATACTGGCGGAAAGGCCATGGAAATATACCGTGAGCTGCGTAAAAAGGCTATAGTGGTCGGGTCTGCAGCGCTGCACGAGGTGATATGAGAGGTGAAATGATGGGAAGGCTTATTCTGGTCACAGGCGGAGTCCGAAGCGGCAAAAGCACATTTGCGGAGCAAATGGCTGCAAAACGGGGCAATCGGATATTATATGTCGCTACATCCAAAGATATCGACGATGAAATGCATCTGAGGATCGGAAAGCACCGTGGGAAACGTCCGCAGTCATGGCATACCCTCGAAGCTTACAAAGGGTTCGGCGCTGTCCTTCCGTGTAAAGCCCGGGATATGGATGCCGTGCTGATCGACTGCATCACCGTAATGACGGCAAACCTTGTACTTGAACAGTGGGGTGACAGGGAGGCTGTCGGCGCTGAGGAGATCGACCGGATAGAGGCATCTGTCCTCGATGAGTTCCTAAGGTTTACCGATACCGTCAAATCATTAAAATGTGATTGCATTGCCGTCACAAATGAGACCGGGATGGGAGTGGTGCCGCCATACCCTCTCGGACGCGCGTTCCGTGATATCTCGGGCCGGGTGAATCAGCTCCTGGCCGGCCATTGCGATGAGGCGTATTTTTGCGTGGCAGGCATACCGTTGAAGATAAAAGGGTGATGCAAATGAAAACGTTCATCAGCAGGTTCGTATTGATGCTTCAATTCCTGACAGTCTTGCCGCTGCCGTTTAAGCCCGAAGTCAGGAAAGAGGATTTGGGCAGGGGATTGGTGTTCGCTCCTTTAGCCGGCATGGTGATAGGCGGAATCCTATGCGGGGTTTATTTTATATCAAGCCTTGTTTTCCCTGTCATTGTCAGTTCGGTAATAGTAATTGCCGCGTATGCGATTGTTACGGGAGGATTGCATCTTGACGGACTGGGCGATACGTTCGACGGGCTTTTTTCCGGAAGACCCAGGCCAAAAATGCTGGAGATCATGCGTGACAGCAGGATCGGCACGAATGCGCTGCTTTCGGTGACGCTGGTCCTTTTTATCAATATTTCATGTATAGCAAGTTTACCGGTGGTTGATTCCGCGCTTCCCTTATATACAATAATCCTGCTAATGCCTGCCGCCGGCAGGATGGGCTGTCTGCTTGCCGCCGGGACCTCTGTCTATGCAAGGGAAGGGGAAGGCACAGGCAGGTCTTTCGTAGATAACTGCAAGCTTATACATGTCATCTCAGGGGCATTGATATTTTTTGCTATTGCTTTCTTGCTGGCCGGAATTAACGGCCTTTTGCTTGCTCTTGCATCAATGACCGTCTCCTGGCTGCTGACAAAGGTTTTTTCACGTAAAATAGGAGGCGTTACCGGCGATATCCTCGGAGCTGTCTGCGAACTTACGCAGGCGGCATTTTTGATGCTTTCGCTTCTTTTCAAAACGTATGCAATCTTGCTATAATTAATAATCATCAGGATCGGTGTGCCATAACTTTCTATAATGGGGTGATATCATGCTCAAGAGGAAGTATACGAATATTGTTAATTGGATCCTTGACAACATTGTACCTCCCGCCCTCAGAGATTCAAAATTCTTCATGTCGCCTATGATGCGGCTTATCCTGGGCCCAAAATACAAGCACTATATGGAATTTAAAGATAAGTTGAATACACTTACGGATGATGAGATAAACAATTATTATAGTTTGCTTTCTGACACGTTCATTAAGAGGGAAACGGATTTGAGCGACTCAAGTATTGATTACATAATTGAAAACCTATATGGACGGTCGGTGCTTGACGCGGGATGCGGCAAAGGTTACCTATGCAGGAGGATAGTATCCCTTGGCAGGATCAATAAGGTTTGCGGCATCGATATTACGGTTGAAAATGGCCCGTCGCCCGAAGGGGTCGATTATACCCGGGGGAGCATACTGGACATGCCTTTTGAGGACAGCAGCTTCGATACCGTCATATGCACGCACACGCTTGAGCATATCAGGGATATGGACAAGGCTTTGAATGAGATCAGGAGAGTGGCTAAAAAAAGGATTATAATTGTGATGCCGCGACAGAGGGAATATAAATATACATTCGATCTGCATATCCATTTCGCTCCGTATTTATACTCATTCAGGAAGATGCTCGGTTCATTGGAAGGCAAATACGCCTTACTGGATAATGATTTCATTTTTATAGGACAAAAATAGCCGCAGGCAATCATCTGCCCGCAGCTATTTGAAAATATATACGCCTTATCTGGATGCCTTCCAGTCGTTAAGCTGTTTCTGGATTTCGGCAAAGTATTTTTCCAATCCCGCGGTCTTTAGCTTCGCTATAAATTCAGGAAGCGCTTCATCGGGATCGACAGACCCGGTGAGGAGTTTCGGCGCGTATTCATCCTTGACGGCTTTGATCTGTGTATACTCGGTTTGCACAGGGTCGTTGTTGATACAGAAACTTAAAACCTTTGAGGGGGTAGCCTCCGTCCTCGCTTTTACCCGTACATCTCCCAATGAATACCATAAGTCCGAAACGGTATCAACGGCTTTTCTTACTTTTGTATATCCGACTATGTCCATGTCTCCCAAAATCCAATCGTTATCCGGAGCATATTTGCTTCCGGTTAGACGTTGAATAGTCATGTGTCCGCGATCATAATAATGAGTCCTGATAATTCCCTGGTCGACCTTTCTGAACAGGGCATCATTGCTATTTATAAGTTCAAGCACCATCAATGCACGCTCAGCATTTTTTGATGTTGAACTGATTGCGTTGATAGATCTGAATATGCTGTCGGAATAAACATATTGGCTGCTTAATGGAGTTACGACTACATCTGTTCCATAATCCAGCTTAAGGTCGATATCTTTCCCTTCATAAAAAGTCGTATCATAACCTGCGGCAGGTATTTTATATATGTCGGTTTCTTCTTTGGTTTCTATTCGGCTATCGGTATATGAAAATGATGAGTCATAATCATCCGCGACTTTATCAGTATTTCTGGTAAATCTGAAAGTTGCAGCATCATCGTTGATATAGCCTTTTTTATACCAGTTGTTGAGTGTTTTTAATATACCCACATACTCCGGAAGTTCGTACTGATTCAATAATGTAAGCGATTCGTCTCCTCTTTTGATGACCCCGGGTATTCCCGCTTCCGCTATCTGTTCAATATTGGCTTCAGAAAACATGATATTCTGTGAAGCGCACCATATTCCGCTCATTTGGAATGGCACTTCACATGCGTTGGCGTTCTTGACCATTTCCAGGAATGGTTCGATATCTGCAAGTTTCTTGACATTCGCGTAATCGAAATTGTTTTGTTCCACTAGGTCTTTCCGGAACCAGAACATATCCTGCCATGATTTGAAACCATTGATGACGCCGTATATTTTGCCGTCAATCTTTAAACTGTTCCAGACCCATTCAGGTATGGCGGCGAATCTCTTAGGCGCATATTCGGGAAGCATGCTGCTTATATCAAGGAATGCGCCGCTCTTTGCATTTTGAAGATAGTTGTTTGTCCAGTTGGATGTAAAACAAATATCGAATTCTTCAGCTGATTGGATCTTGGTTTTGATTTCCTGGTCATATTCATCCCAGTTGATTACTTTTAAATTACATTCAGCATTGATGGCTTGCTTCAGCGAGTTGTTGAATGATTCGTAAACGGCTTCTTCGTCGGGTTGGTTTGCGTTACCGACTGTATACCAGGTTAACGTAACAGGTTCCAATTTGTCGGCAGTTGACTGCTCTTCATCTTCGGTAACAGGCGTCCTGCAGCCTGTAAGACATGATGTGAACAGGATCGCTGCGAGTACCAGTATGCTCACGAATATTACCGGCTTTTTTCTTGACATTTTAAACCTCCCTAGTATGTATTGTTACATATTTCATTTTATTATTACCAGTTTTAATCAAATCATAATTATATAATAGACGTTGAGCTTTTTCAAGTTGTAGAAATTCTTTATGTATTTATTGCGTGATCCTTGATTTACTGTATGCTGTAGGTATATATTTTATATAATTAATCGGGCTTGGCGATGGATTTTATCAAATGGGAGGGATGGTTGCATGATCGGAAAAACATTGTCTACCAGGTGGGTTGCCCTTAATGGGGTAATGATAGCAGTAGTATTTCTTGCTACAAGGTTTGTTAGCATACCAGGCCCCGTAGCTCCCGGATATATTAATCTTGGCGATTCAATGATAATGCTGGCGGCAATTTTATTAGGCAATCCCGGCGCTATGATAATAGGCGCGTTTGGATCGGCCCTTGCCGATCTTGCATATGGCGCATTCGTTTTTATACCTGTAACATTTATTGTCAAGGGATTGGAAGGGCTTGTCATAGCAGCAATCTATAACCGCGCACACCCGATATTCGGCATCCGTCCGAAATCCAACGGTCATATGAAAAGGTTGGTTGCCGTTATTGCCGGGGCTGTAGTAATGGTGGCAGGCTATTTTGTTTCGGAGTTGTATTTGCTGAGGATGGTCGATGACGCTTTTGGATGGTCTTTTGCCGTTTCCGAGCTGCCTTTTAACCTGATTCAGGGCTTCGCAAGCTGCATTGTGGGATATATACTTTCAACTGTCCTTATTAAAGTGAACATACTGGAATAGTTCTTGCTGAAATAGTTCTTGATATTTCCTTATGTATTGTATACAATTATACACAAATACAATCATGCATATGTGAACACAGGGGGACTGTAAAATGAT
Source organism: uncultured Eubacteriales bacterium (assembly GCA_964499315.1). GTDB lineage: Bacteria > Bacillota > Clostridia > Acetivibrionales > CAYWGM01 > CAYWGM01. Next base: position 9,841 of record CAZCKQ010000019.1, read on the forward strand.
TGAATTCAACAAAAAGACCAATACCCTTGAGCAAACCCAGTACAGGTACTCGCTTCAGGATATCCCTGATCCTAACTTATACAGGGAAATATACAGCTACGATGAAATCCCCAAATGTGCCTTCAATCACAGGCGTGTCCCGATGTTCCCCGCAGACGAAATATGGCTGACCGACACGACGTTCAGGGACGGCCAGCAGTCCAGGGCGCCTTACAGGGTGGAAGAGATCGTAACGCTTTATGATTTTCTACATAAACGCGGCGGAACGAACGGCGTTATCAGGCAATGCGAATTTTTTCTCTATAGCGATCGGGACAAGGAGGCAGTATATAAATGCCTCGAGAAAGGCTATGAATATCCTGAGGTGACAAGCTGGATAAGGGCTGTGAAAAGCGATTTCCAGCTTGCGAAGGATATGGGTATGAAAGAGAGCGGCATACTTGTCAGCTGCTCGGACTATCATATATTCAAGAAACTTAAAATGTCGAGGAAACAGGCCCTCGATCATTATATGGGGATCGTCAAAAGCGCCATTGATGTCGGCATAAGACCCCGGTGCCATTTCGAAGATATAACCAGAGCTGATTTCTATGGATTTGTGATACCTTTCGCGCTTGAACTGCGCAAGCTTTCGGAGGAGAGTAAAGTGCCGGTCAAGATACGGGCATGCGATACGCTGGGCTACGGTGTGCCTTATCCCGGAGTGGCCTTGCCGAGAAGCGTTCCCGGCATTATTTACGGATTGAGGCACCATGCCGGTTTTCCGGAATCCCTCATCGAATGGCACGGACACAATGATTTCTACAAATCGGTGGTCAATTCCGCCACCGCGTGGCTTTATGGAGCGTCGAGCGTGAACTGCTCGTTGCTCGGAATCGGCGAAAGAACGGGAAATACCCCGCTTGAGGCCATGGTCATAGAATATGCGCAGCTCCGCGGTACTACCAACGGTATGGATACGACGGTGATAACGGAGATCGCCGATTATTACGAAAAAGAACTCGGATACAGCATCCCGCCGAGGACGCCTTTTGTAGGCAGGTATTTCAATGTGACGCAAGCCGGCATACATGCCGACGGTCTTCTTAAGGACGAGGAGATATATAATATATTCGACACAGCCAAACTGCTGAATAAGCCCGCGGGAGTGACCATCAACCAGACCTCCGGCCTTGCCGGTATAGCGCACTGGATCAATTCCTATTTCGGATTCGCCGGAAGCAAGAAAATAGATAAACGAAGCGAATATGTAGTAAAGATAAAAGAATGGATAGACGAACAGTACAACAACGGAAGGGTCACATCCATAGGCGACAATGAGCTTGAAGAAGTCATAAAGCGGCTTTCGCCTGAATTATTCGATCTCGTACTTTAACAAGGGAGGTTTTTGCTTTGGGTTTGAATATTGCTCAAAAAATCATAAAGGAACATCTTGTAAGCGGTGATATCACAGCCGGCAAAGAGGTGTCGATAAGGATAGACCAGACGCTGACGCAGGACTCGACCGGTACGATGGCCTACCTGCAGTTTGAAGCGATGGGGATCCCATATGTAAAAACCAAAAAATCGGTTGCATATATAGACCATAATACGCTGCAGACGGGGTTTGAGAATGCCGATGACCACAAATACATACAGACGGTCGCGTCTAAATACGGTATCTATTTTTCAAAACCTGGGAACGGCATATGCCATCAGGTCCACCTTGAGAGGTTCGGCGTCCCCGGTATGACGCTGCTTGGTTCGGACAGCCATACGCCCACGGCGGGCGGCCTCGGAATGCTGGCGATAGGCGCCGGAGGCCTGGATGTCGCGGTGGCTATGGGAGGGGGCCCGTATTATCTGGTGATGCCGCAGGTATACAGGATCAATCTGAAAGGTCGTCTCAGACCATGGGTCTGGTCCAAAGACATCATACTGGAAGTACTCCGCATCCTTACCGTCAAGGGAGGCGTAGGAAAGATAATTGAATATGGCGGTGAAGGCGTGAAGAGCCTGAGTATCCCCGAACGCGCCACCATAACCAATATGGGCGCCGAACTCGGCGCCACGACGTCAGTCTTTCCCAGCGACGAGATAACCCGCGGGTTTCTGAAGTCGCAGGATAGGGAAGGCGATTGGGTTGAGGTCAAACCTGATGAAGACGCCGTCTATGAAAAGATGATCGAACTGGATCTGTCATGCCTGGAGCCGCTTGCCGCAATGCCGCACAGCCCGGACAATGTCGCAAAGGTCAGCAGTATAACAGGGTTGAAAGTGGACCAGGTGGCCATAGGAAGCTGTACGAATTCATCGTACCTCGATATGATGAAGGTTGCCCGGATACTTAAAGGCAGGTCGGTGCATTCCGATGTCAGTCTTGTAATTTCCCCCGGATCCAGGCAGGTGATTACGATGCTGGCCGGCAACGGCGCGCTTGCGGATATGGCCGCGGCGGGCGCAAGGATACTCGAATCGGCGTGCGGACCATGCATCGGCATGGGCCAGGCGCCTGCCTCAAACGCGGTATCTTTGAGGAGATTCAACAGGAATTTTGAAGGCCGCAGCGGTACGCAGACTGCCGGCGTCTACCTCGTCAGCCCTGAAACTGCTGCCATAAGCGCTATCAACGGCTATCTGACAGACCCTCGTACTTTAGGGGATGCCCCTGTAATAACCATTCCTGAAAAATTTGCTGTTAATGATAATATGATTGTACCTCCGTCGAAAGATCCAGATAAGGTTACCGTGGTAAGAGGCCCCAACATAAAGCCTTTTCCTGTCAACAAGCAGCCTGAAAAAGACGTGTGCGGGCGCGCGCTTATAAAATTAGGGGATAATATCACGACCGACCATATCATGCCGTCGAACGCCAAACTGCTTCCATACAGGTCGAATATACCTTATCTGTCAAATTACTGTCTTGTCCCGTGCGACCCCGACTTTCCAAGGAAGGCGAAGGAAGCCGGCGGAGGCTTTATCATAGGAGGAGCCAATTACGGGCAGGGTTCCAGCAGAGAGCACGCGGCTCTTGTACCGCTGTATCTCGGAATAAAGGGTGTCATTGCAAAATCGTTTGCGCGCATCCATATGTCCAACCTGATCAATTCGGGGATAATACCCCTGACTTTTACGGCGGAATCTGATTATGACGGCGTGGACGACGGAGACGAACTCTGCGTCGGGGATTTTGAAACCCAGTTGCGCAATGGACAAGAAATATTGGTTAAAAACCTGACCAAAAATACCGTCTTCAAGACCGGTGTCGCCCTTTCACCGCGGCAGACCGAAATGATTCTGGCCGGTGGATTGCTCAACTTCACCAAGGGGGGATCATGAATGCCAAGGATAGAATTCGATGCCGAGGACAGCAATTTGAACCTGCTTCACGGTAAAGTCTTCATCCGGCTTCAAAATGATATATTGAACGGTAAGTACAAACCCGGCGACAACCTGATTGAAACCAGGCTGTCCGAGGAACTCGGCGTAAGCAGGACCCCCATAAGGGAAGCCCTGCGGCAGCTTGAGCTTGAAGGCCTGGTGGTGTCCGTACCCAACAAAGGCGCGGTGGTAAAGGGGATATCATATAAAGATATCGAAGACATTTTTACCATAAGGATGCTGATAGAGGGCCTTGCCGCGCGCTGGGCGGCGGAAAAGGCCACGGAGGAGGAACTTGCCGAATTGAAGGAGACTGTTGAACTGGAGGAGTTTTATACGCAGAAGAATGATACGACCAACCTCCTGAGATTCGACTCGAAATTCCACGATATCATATTCCGCGCCAGTAAAAGCCAGCCGCTGATGCATACGCTCAGCACATTCCACCATTACGTCCGGAATGCGCGCAACTCTTCTCTGGCCGTGCCGGGCAGGGCCCAAAAGTCGCTTGAAGAACATAAAGCCATACTTCAGGCCATTATTGAAAGGGACCCCGAGAAATCCGAAAAATTGACCATTTCGCATATAAAAAATGCAAGTATTAATTTACTGGAGTATTTTAAGCAGCAGCAAAAGGACTAAAGAAGGACTAAAAAAGAGGGACTAAAGAATGAACGCAGCATTTTTATTTGCATTAGCCAGTGCCTTTACAGGCACTTTAAATGATCTTATTTACCGCAAATCTTCGATCGACAATAAGGGGGACCGTTTAATCCAATTCTATTTCTACTCAGCGGTGTTTTCCTCCCTATTTGCTTTAATATTGAATTTAATACAGTACGGCAGCGTCGATATTGACAT
>CAZCKQ010000020.1:0-13809 GCA_964499315.1 uncultured Eubacteriales bacterium
ATATGCAGTGCGTAACACTTATTAACTAACGTGCAGCAAAGTTTGTACAATTAAGACGGTAACTGCTAATTAAATCCGTTATCTTGCCACTTATATCTCTTAATCTAGATGTCCCTTGCTTTTTTCACCCTCCCTCTTATCACCGAGGATGCTTCGGTCCTGCTCTTGTTGACAAGTTCATCGTAACCGACCTGTGACATCTCTATATGAATATCGATCCTGTCAAGCAGAGGACCCGAAATCCTTCCCATATACTGCTGAACCTGTTTTTTGGTACAGACGCATTTTCTGCTTTCCCCCTCAAGCAGATTACCGCATTTGCAGGGATTGGCAGCGCAAATGAGCGTTATACCTGCCGGGAAAGTAACCGAACCATTCAAACGCGATATTGTAATAAAGCCATCTTCCATAGGCTGCCTCAGTGTCTCCAAAACCTTGCCCCTGAATTCAGGCAGTTCGTCCAGGAATAGAATGCCATTATGTGCCAGGCTTATCTCTCCCGGCACGGGATATGCTCCTCCGCCTATCAGACCCGTGCCCGTTATTGTATGATGGGGCGAACGGAAAGGCCTGCCGGTCAACATGGGAGTCCCCGCCGGAAGCAGCCCTGCGGCGCTGTATATCTTCGTTACTTCCAATGCTTCGGCGAATGTCAAAGGAGGAAGTATCGTCGGGATCCTTTTTGCGATCATCGTTTTGCCTGTACCAGGCGAACCTACGAGGATGCAGTTATGCGCACCTGAAGCTGCCACCTCTAACGCCCTTACGGCATTTCTTTGCCCTTTGATCTCAGAAAAATCGGCTTCATATGTATGCTCATTGTCAAATATACTGCTTATGTCCACTTTGTAGGCTTCTATCGGATTATCTCCGCTGAGATGTCTTATCAGTCCTGTAATGTCCTTTACAGGGAAAATCCTCATATCTTCCATTATGGATGCCTCGTCGGCATTACCGGCGGAAACAGCGACATTCCTATACCTCCCCCCTATTGATCCTGCAATCATCGGCAATACGCCATTAACAGACCTCACGCTTCCATCAAGCGACAGCTCTCCGATAAAGATGTATCCGTCAACAAGACGCTGGCTGATCTGACCGGATGCGGCAAGTATTCCGACGGCAATCGGCAGATCGTACGCAGACCCTTCCTTCCTCATATTTGCCGGTGCAAGGTTAACTGTAATACGCCTGACCGGGAATTCAAACCCGCTGTGTCTGATCGCCGAACGTACTCTCTCCTTGGATTCTCTGACGGTTGCATCGCCTAGACCGACTATATCAAAAGCAGGAAGCCCGTTGCTGATATCGGTCTCCACCTCCACAATATATCCGTTAATCCCTGACAAACCGCAGCTTGCTACCTTCGAAAGCATTTTTTCCCCTGCCTGGCCGTTCTTAATCATATATTACCATAACTGCCAATTAATGTATACCGATTCCATAAAAAAACTTTTACTTTTAATATGAAAAAGCCTTCAGTTCGTTCGATTTCAAACTGAAGGCTTTATTGAATTTCACAAACCCTAGCTATACCTGAATATTCAAGCTATTTACGCATCCAAACCCACAAATGAGACAAGGTACTCTTCCCCGACTCTGACTACCTCGAAATTTTCCTGAAAATCCGCATCATCAGATTCCGCGGAATCGTTCAACCTTACAAATACATAATAGATATCATTATCTTTTGCAACATTGGTGATCTGCGTAAAAACAACTTCTCCGCCTTTGCCCATGAAGATGCTTTGCTTCATCCGGTCTATCTGCTTCTTAAACTCATCGGTACTCATTTGTTTCAGTGCATCTATGTCTTTTCTATACTGGGCTTTAATAAAATCTACTACCAGTTCCTGCACGGCCCTGTCTTCTTCTTCGGAAACACCCTCGCTGGTTGTAACCTCATTTACTTCAATATCTTTTATCTTCTTTATCTCCATCTTCAATTGCTCATTCTCCATTTTTACAGCCTCTATCTCTTGCCTTATCTCGCTGTTTTCCTCAATCGTCTGGGATAACTCCTTAACCAGGGGTATCTCAGGTATATACCTGCATGCAAGCGAAGGAAACGCAAGGATGAATCCTGAAAACACGAACATCACAAAGAAGACACAGGCCGCTATTCCGGGTAAAAGACGTGTATACGAACGCCTTTCAGGTTTGTTTAACTTATTGACAATACTTTTTTTATTCATGTCCATATTCATACCAATATCCTCCCTTGATCTTAGAACATTTTTTATATTCCGGATTTTTTGCACCAGAGCCTTTGTTTTTTCGTATTCCAATCTGCATTGTTTGCATACTTCAAGATGGTTTTCTATGGCAGTCCGCTGAACTGGACTGATCTTATCCATAATATATTCTTCCATTAACTTAAGAAACTCACGGCAGTTCATACTGACACCTCCATATCATCATTATCTTTGTTCAGCAGCCTTCTCAATTCCTTGAGACCATAACTGATCCTTGACTTCACCGTACCCTCCGGGCAACCCGCGATAGAAGCGATATCTTTTATTGAAAGGTCCTGAAAATATCTTAGTACCAGAATGGTCCTGGTCTCCCTCTTCAAATGGGACATAGCCCTCAACAGGTCCATCGATTCTTCGTTTGCGCGGCTATTCCCGGAATCATTCCCATTGTAGATTGCCTGATCCATCTCTTCCATGACTACTACCTTTTTGCTATACCTAAAATAGTCATTGCACCGATTTATCAGGATCCTGTTAATCCACGCCTTGAATTTTGCAGAGTCTTTCAACCTGTTCAGAGAGGTATAAGCCTTCAGGAAAGTATCCTGGCAGATATCCATGGCATCCCAGCCAGACCTGACTATTGCAAGCGCCGTATAATACAATTCGTCATGATACTTTTCAAGAAGCATTTCAAAGGCTTTCCCGCCCATCAGTTTGGCTTCCTCTATCAGCGCAATTTCCCGCGAATCCATCTGGTACGTGCTTCACCACTCTTTTTTACATATTCTTGCTATATAGACGCTGCAGCCGACAAATCGGTTCAAAAAGAATAAAAAAGATATGTCATCCAGACTAATTACATAGTTTCTTCAAGCTCGGTTATTATCCCGTTCAAAGCATTCATGGCCTCAACCCTTGATGAGTGTGCTATGCGCATAGCTGATAAATACACGGTACCCGCTCATATCATTTTTCCCTGAGAAGTTTGTTCAGCTCGTCCATGAAGGTATTAATATCTTTAAATTGTCTGTATACCGAGGCAAATCTAACGTATGCGACCTCGTCGAGGGTTTTGAGTTTGGATATCGCCAGTTCGCCTATATCCATTGATGTGACTTCGCGCTGCAACCTATTCGATAACTGCACTTCAATATCGTCAACGATCATTTCGAGCTCCGACATCGGCACAGGCCTTTTTTCACAAGCCTACATCAGGCCGCTAAGCAATTATTCACGGTCAAACGGCTCGCGTGACTTATCCTTTTTTATAACCATGACAGGAATATTCTCGACTTTCTCATATGTCGTGAACCTCTTCAGGCAGTTGGAACACTCCCTGCGCCTTCTGATGGCAGTCCCCTCTTCTGTGGGCCTCGAATCTATCACCCTGTCGTCTTCAAAACCGCAAAACGGACATTTCATGATATTTTTACCTCACATAAATCCTATCATTCAAGACGTGATATTTCAAGAATATGTTGGATTAGTCAAAGTACTTTCGGATGAATCTTTCGTCCAGTTCCACCAACACGATGTCTTCACCGATTTTTCTGATCCTTTCCCACGGAATTATCAGTTCATTATCCTTCCCGATTAATCCCAGAAGCCTTCCGGTTCCCGGTATTACTATGGAATCGATCTTCCCGTCGTCAAAATCAATTTCTACATCGTTAATGAAACCAAGGCGACGACCGTCGCCTAAATTGATTACTTCCTTTTGTCTGAGGTCGGAAGTCCGGTTCATGTTTGTTTATATACCCTCCGGCGTTTAATATATACCTATTCAGATATATTTACGCATATGCATCAACGCCGTTTTTTCGAGCCTTGAAACTTGCGCCTGTGAAATGCCTATCTCATTGGCCACTTCCATCTGGGTTCTGCCTTCAAAGAATCTGAGGTTGAGTATATGCTTCTCGCGTTCGTTCAGCTTCCTCATAGCCTCTCTTAAAGATATCTCTTCAAGCCAGTTCTCTTCGTGGCTTTTATCGTCGCTTACCTGGTCCATTACGTAGATTGCGTCGCCGCCGTCGTGATAAACAGATTCGAATAGAGAGATGGGGTCCTGTATCGCGTCCAGAGCGAAAACCACTTCTTCTTTTGGCAGGTTCAGCTGTTGCGCGATCTCTATTATCGTCGGTTCTTTAGAATTTTGTGTCATCAGTTTCTCTTTTGCCTGAAGGGCTTTATATGCAATATCCCTGAGAGATCTGCTCACGCGGATAGAATTGTTGTCGCGCAGGTATCTCCTGATTTCCCCTATGATCATTGGAACGGCATAGGTGGAAAACTTGACGTTCTGGCTCACATCGAAGTTATCGATGGCTTTAATCAATCCTATACAGCCAACCTGGAATAAGTCGTCCACAAACTCGCCTCGATTGTTGAACCTCTGAATGACACTTAATACAAGCCTCAGGTTTCCGTTTATGAATTCTTCTCTTGCAGAAGTATCCCCTTGGCTCATCCTGTCGAAAAGCACTTTCTTTTGTTCATTGGTAAGAACAGGCAGTTTTGAGGTGTTCACCCCGCAAATCTCTACTTTGTTGGCAAGCATGGCAGAAAACCTCCCGGCGACAATTTGACACTAATCATTATTGCCACGGGATAATTTTTTATACTGCGTAAAAGCCATATTAATCAGGAAAGCCGGTTAATTTCTTTTTTCAATCTGCCAATGATCCGCTTCTCAAGGCGTGATATATATGATTGAGATATACCCAGCAAATCGGCTACCTCTTTCTGCGTCCTTTCGATGCCGGTTTTCATTCCAAACCTGAGTTCCATTATCTTTTTTTCACGGAATGTCAGTTTTTTCATTGCGGTATTCAGCAGTTCCTTATCTATTTCATCCTCAAGACTCCTGTGTATCATGTCGTTTTCGGTACCGAGGACGTCTGACAAGAGCAATTCATTGCCGTCCCAGTCGATATTAAGCGGTTCGTCGATTGAGATTTCGGTCTTGGTCCTGTTGTTCCGCCTTAAATACATCAAGATCTCATTTTCTATGCACCTTGACGCATATGTGGCAAGCTTGATGTTTCTGGTGGGATTAAATGTGTTTATAGCTTTGATTAAGCCTATAGTGCCTATAGAAACAAGATCTTCAATGCCTACTCCTGTATTTTCAAATTTCCTGGCAATGTACACAACCAGTCGCAGGTTTCGCTCGATAAGAATCTTCTTTACACTATAATCCTGTTTCTTGAGCTCATCAAGCAGGTAATTCTCCTCATCTACGCTAAGCGGCGGAGGAAGCGCCTCGGTGCCCCCGATATAGAATATTTTTTTAACCCTAACCAAGCCGAACTTCGAAAGTAATGTCAATACCCTGATGATAAACAGCACTTTGATCAGTTTGAGCCACTCCATGATTGATCCCCTTTCTACTGCCGTATTTTTGAATCAGACCAGCTCTGAGCCTATCAATGCCATATAACTGTCGTTCCTTGAGAGCACCCTCTTGCAAATGCCAATTATCGCATTGTTCGCGATATGGTTCGTTTTCTCTCCGATTTCAACATAATCAGGCTTGAATCCTATCATCATGCCATTCTCCCTGCCGATAGATGAGAATGGTATTAACCTGAACCTGCTCATCCATACCGATTGTGAAATGACTGAAGAAACAGTATCCAGGTCTTCTTCCTTCGAATCGTTGAACACCCTCCGGATCTCTTCAGGCAGGACATCTTCCAGCGCTCTGTATTCAACCACTATAACAGGCAGATTGCTCAGCGGATCCATCAGGTGGTTTCCGGTGTCGACAAGCGCCCGAATGTCTATTTGTTGATTTTCGAAGCGGATCCTCAGGCTTACCAGCATTTTTTCCCTGGACAACCTCTTCCCAAGAATCTCCCTCAGTGTTCGTAATATTATGATGGCAAAAATTATCCCAAGGAATATGGTGCCCATGCTGGAACTCGGTATATGGAATATGCCGCTTCCTATCAGTCCTGAATCAGCTGAATTGAAATAGATAAATGCAAAAGTCGTTCCGGCAAAAACCATGGTAACCGCGTAGAAGATAACCAATATCCTAAACAATGCTTTAAACCCAGGTAACCTGAAGGATACCGCAATCATTTCAAATGAAAGCAATATTTTAGCAGGTAAACTGAAATAAATCCCGATATCGGGCAGCAATACGATCAGGCAGGCATATACGGCGCCCAGGCATGCGCCTGCAAGCATCCGGAGGCTGGTAGTCTGCTGCTTTACCAGTTTTGATGTGATAAACAATATGAGATAATTGATTACTATGTTTTCAAGCAATAATACATCAATATAGACATCCACAAGTTATACCCCACATGCAGACAATCCCCTGATTTTACTATATTCATATGCTTGCCGGCTTATTCCGTTATTCAACCAGGCTAAATTAAATATTAATGACAATAGAAAGGATATACTGTCGAAATGGTATCTCTGAAATGATATTTTTAAAGACAAAAATCGCTATTTAAAACGGTTTTTTCTTAAAAAAGCCGGAACATCAAGCTCGTCGAAGTTGACATCAAAGGATGACGGCTTTTCCGCCGGCGTCTTCAGAATCGATGATTTTTCAGCGGGCTTTTCGGCTTTCTTGAATACCGGGCCTTTTTCAAAACCTGTGGCAATAACGGTTATCATCATCTCATCTTTCATATTCTCATCAATAACCGCCCCCACAATTATGTTGGCATCCGGATCTACCGATTTTTGTATGAGTTCGGCTGCAAGATTCACTTCAAAAAGTCCCATATCCGGGCTGCCGGTAATATTGAGCAATACCCTGCTGGCCCCCTCGATTGAAGTCTCTAGCAACGGGCTGGAAACAGCCTGCTTTGCGGCATCTTCAGCCTTTCCTTCTCCGTTTGCCCTGCCGATGCCCATATGGGCAATACCCGTGTTCAACATAACAGTTTTCACATCGGCAAAATCAAGGTTTATAAGTCCCGGAACGGCAATGAGATCAGATATTCCCTGAACGCCTTGTCTCAGGACATCGTCGGCCATTCTGAACGCGTCGATAAAAGAAGTCTTTTTGTCGGCAACCTGGAGGAGACGGTCATTAGGGATCGTCACAAGAGTGTCAACAGTACCTTTGAGGTTTTCAAGACCTCTCTCGGCATATTGCATCCTCTTTCTCCCTTCAAAAGCAAAGGGCTTGGTGACGACTCCCACAGTCAGTATGCCCATGTCCCTCGCTATCTGGGCGATTACCGGCGTTGCGCCGGTTCCCGTACCTCCGCCCATGCCGGCTGTGATGAAAACCATGTCCGCGCCTTTTATAGACTGCGCAATCTCTTCCTTACTCTCATTCGCGGCTTTTTCCCCGACCTCCGGATTTGCTCCGGCCCCAAGACCTCTTGTAAGCTTGTCCCCGATCTGGATTTTTATATTGGCCTTAGACATGAATAAAGCCTGTTTATCGGTATTTATTGATATAAATTCAACGCCTTTAAGACCTGCGGAAATCATCCTGTTGACTGCGTTATTTCCACCGCCGCCGACGCCTATAACTTTCAATTGTGCGAATTGCTCCATATCGATATCAAATTCCAGCAAGACTACTCCTCCTCTTTATCGGAAGTATATAATAAATAATATATTATTGTTCAATAACTCGCAAGTTCATTAACGAAATATCAAAAAAAACTCTTTATTATTTTTTTAAATCCAGATAGAAAACCTTTACCTTCCGGTTGTTTTTTATTGTTATCCTGGACCCTTTGAAGGTTTACGACACTGCCTTTGTTAAGAGTCGATATGTATTTTATAATGCCTGCGGCTACAGCATATTCAGGTTTGGAAATCCCAAACTGTTTGTATGCGGCCACTCGCGCCGGCATATTAAAAATACCCGAAGCCAGCTGCTTATTGCCGTCTACATAGGATATGCCGCCTCCGGTGAGGACAAGACCGGCGTCGCATTTGACATCCACCTTGTTTCTAAGAAGCTGATTCCTGCAAAGCCCGAATATCTCACATACCCTTGCCTCAATTATCTCAACGACTTCCGAAACCTTGACATTCCGGCTGCTGCTTTCACCCAGATCATGCAGAAGTACTTCCTGGTCATTTTTTATAAGTGAAGTCAAAGCCAGTTCATATTGCCTCTTTATTTTTTCAGCTTCCAGATAAGGTATCTTCAAGCCGATGGAAATATCATTGGTAATATGGTCGCCGCCTACCGGAATGGAACTGTAGTATTGCAGTTTCTTATTCTTAAAGACGGATATATCTGTAATACCGCCGCCGATATCGATCAAAACCACGCCTGCTTCCTTCTCATCAGGAGTCAGCCCAATTTCACCCGATGCAAAAGCCTCGGCAACAATACCGTCAATCTTGATCCCTATACGCTCGAAAGTCTTAAGGATATTCTGAACTGATGTAATTTTGGCAGTCACAACATCGGCTTCAACCTCGAGTACATTGCCGATCATCCCGGCCGGATCGACGATCTCGTCAAATCCGTCGATGACGTATTGCCGTGGGATTACATCAATTATGCACCTGTCGTCGGGTACCGGAATATCCTTGACGGTTTGCATGACCTTTTCCACATCTCTTGATGTTATTTCCCTTTTTTCCCCGGTAATGGCAATAGAAGCCCTGTTGTTTACCACTTCGACATGCGATGCGATTATATTGGCAAAAGCAGACACTACCCTGACTCCGGCTGCGGCCTCTGCTTCTTCTATAGATTTTTTTAAAGATGCCGAGATGCTTTCGATATCAACGATAATCCCTTTTCTGACACCACTGCAAGGAACAAAACCCTTTCCCACTATTTGGAGTTGGTTTAATTTTCCGGTCCTTCCTATAAGTGTGCAAACCTTGGAAGTGCCAATATCAATCCCAACTATAAAATTTTCCACGCTAAGTAAACCCCTAAAATCAGACTCATTTCTCTAATATATTATCGTTTTTTAAAATTTTATTCAACACATATCTGCGGATTATGGCGAAATTGAGGAATAGCCTGTTGCCGAAAGCAAATATGGCGGCAAGGTATATCTGTATGCCAAGCTGGTCCCCTATGTAAGCGAGTATTGCCGCCAGCAGAGCGTTTCCGAAAAAACCGGACAGAAAGATCTTCATGTCGAATTTACCTTGAACACTTGCCGCTATACCCCCGAACACCGAGTCCAAAGCGGCAAGAATCGCAACTGCTACATAATTCGAATACTGCGACGGTATGTTGTACGGAATGAATACCCCGATAATTATTCCGATGATCAAACCGAGTATAGGCACCATTGTTCCGCCCCCCCTTATTTATCAATTTTGAATATGGGATACTCTCCCGTAGTAAAGTCTATCACACCTTTATCGTTTTTGTTCACATGCTTAAAAAAAATCTGTTTCAGATAATCAACATTATAAACAAAGCGTCCCGGTTCCCCAAGGTTTACCCTGACCCTTGAATCCAGCAACAGCTTGCAGTCTGACCGATCCTTCATGTCAATACTACTTATGCGGCTCCATAAATCAAGCTTGTCCTTATTATCGCTATTCTTTATTATAGCGGCAAGCAAGACGGCATCCGCAAACCGATCCTGCTTGTCCATGCTCATTTTGGATCCAGGCTCGCAATTATTGACTGAAATACCCTCCAGAACAGGTATTTTAATATCGGTATGGTTTTTAACCGTACTGAGTACATATGCTTCCTCATCTGCGATCAGAAAGGTTCCCATATATGGGATCACAAACAGAGGCTTCCTTTCCCCGATTTTGATCATCACCCTGTCGGGAGGATGAAAGCTGACTTCCGCGGACTTTATCAATGGGAATGCGGCAGCTATCTTCCGCTCGGCTTTGATCATTTTCAGGCCGAATCCGTCGGTCGGCAGCAGACTCGCTTTGCTGAAACCATTTGTGCCTGTTTCCAATCCTGATGCTTTCACTATTTTTTGCGGATCAAAGCTTTCGCTTCCGAAAACGTCTATAGTCTTTATATTAAAGTATGGTGATACAGTCAGAAACATTAAAAGCGCAAAAAGGACACAAACGGACGAAATTATCCGGACGCATATCCGCACACTTTTTTTTCGCTTCTTACTCACTACCTTTTTGTAAATCTTTTTCCTCCCTTCTGATCTCAGCGCCAAGGATATTGAGTTTGTTTTCAATCTGCTCATAGCCTCTATCTATATGGCTGATATCATTAACTACGGTTTCACCTTCGGCGCATGTGCCGGCAAGAACCAACGCAGCGCCCGACCGCAGATCTTTTGCGTTCACACAGGCGCCGGCAAGCGATTTGACGCCTTTTATCACCGCCACGCGTCCCTCGAGCGTGATATCCGCATTCATCTTCAAAAGCTCTTCCACATGACGGTACCTGTTTTCAAACACTGTCTCGACAACAATACTTGTACCTTTCCCAATGGTGAGCAATGCAACCATTTGCGGCTGCATGTCGGTCGGGAAGCCAGGGTAAGGCAAAGTCCTGATAGTATCGACCGGTTTTGGCCTTCCACGCATTACAACCCTGACGGCATCCTGTTCGATGTCTATATCGCAGCCCGTATCCCTCAATATGGATATCACCGAATGAAGATGGCCCGGTACGATGCCGTTCAATCTTACATCTCCTTCATTAATTGCCGCTGCTATCATATAAGTTCCGGCGACTATCCTGTCGGGCATTATCCTGTATTCTGCTCCGAAGAGTTTGTTTGCCCCTTTTACATGAATCACGCCGGTTCCGGCGCCTGATATTTTCACCCCGATACTTACAAGATAATTCTGCAGATCGGTTATTTCAGGTTCTTTTGCCGCATTTCTGATATAAGTTTCACCCTCTGCGAACACAGAAGCAAGTATTGCATTTTCTGTCGCCCCCACGCTCGGATAATCCAGATGGATGTCGCACCCGACCAATTTCTCAATCTCACAGGAAATCAGACCTTTATGTATTTCATCAATTCGCGCCCCCAGTTTTTTTAACGCTTTCAAATGTAGATCTATAGGCCGGGGGCCAATTTCGCAGCCGCCAGGATAACTCAGGATGACTTTGCCGCATCTGGCCAGCAGCGGGCCCATGAATATTATCGAAGACCTCATTTCGGATGCGATATCTTCAGGTACGGCCCAATTAACCAATGTAGATGAATCGACGGTAATTACATCTTCATCAATATCAACTCTGCAGCCCAACCTGCGTAGTATTCTCACCATGGCGTCCACGTCCTTTAATTTTGGACAGTTTTTTATCACACTGATCCCCGAATTGAGGACTGACGCTGCAAGTATCGGCAGTACGGCATTCTTTGATCCTTCTATTTCAATTTCACCCTTAAGCCTGCGACCTCCCTTTATTTCTAATCTGCTCATAGTAACACCTCGCACCAATTACATATTATGCGGCGCGGATAAAAGTGTTACACGATGCTATTTTGAAGGCTTTTGGGCAATTAAGCCTTTAACCAGCGTATATATCTTTTCGGCAGCATCAATTACTCCCAGACTCTTCGAATTCGCAGACATATCGGAAAGACGCGCGCTATCTGAAAGAAGCGACTTGATTTTTTTATATAACAATTTCCCGTTAAGGTCTTTCTCAAGTATTACACAAACCGCCCCGCGCTTTTCCAAGAATCTTGCATTGTATTCCTGATGGTTGGCGGTAACATATGGCGATGGGATCATAACCGAAGGCAGCCCCAATGCGGTCAATTCACTGCATGTAATTGCTCCCGCCCTTGAAACCACCAGGTCTGCGGCCGGATAAACAATATCTGCGTTATATATGTAAGGAACAACATTGACATGAGGGTCCGAGAAGCCGTCAAGCATTTTTATCACTTCACTGTACTGATCCTCGCCCGTAGCAAAATAAAGATTGAAATCGCCTTTGTTGTAGTATTCGCGCAGCATCGACACAACTGAACGGTTGATATTCAGAGCGCCTCTGCTGCCGCCGAAAATAACCACAACCCTGCTGCCTTCCGGTATTTCCAGCTCTTTTCTTGCAGTAGGCTTATCGGTATCAAGCAATTCCATTCTTACAGGATTGCCTGTCAGAATTATCTTTTCACGATTCTTGAAGTATTTTTCAGATTCAGGGTAGCTGATCGCTATCCTGGTGGCAATCTTTGCCAATATCCTGTTTGTCACCCCCGGCAGTACATTCTGCTCGTGGATGATTGAGGGTATGCCCATCAAAAATGCGCTCATTATAACCGGACCGCAAACATAACCGCCTGTGCCGATTACAACGTCAGGCTTATATTTTTTCAGTTCCCTGAATGCTTTAACAAAACCCTTGATATTATCTTTAAGAGTAATAAAAACATCGAGGCTGAGCTTTCTTTTGAATCCGCGGGCATCGATCAACAACAACCGGAATCCTTCCCTTGGGACTAACTTGGACTCAAGTCCTCTGGATGTGCCCGCAAATGCGATTTCACAATCAGGTTGCTTAGCCTTGATGAATTTGGCTATCGAAAGACCGGGATTTATGTGTCCTGCCGTACCTCCGCCGGTTATCAATATTCTCATATCATATCCTCTCGTAATCCGATTGCTTGGAAATATTCAACAATATCCCCGCTTGCGCAAGGAACAGAATCAACGAGGTGCCCCCATAACTAAAGAATGGCAGTGAAACACCCGTCGGGGGCATTGATGACGTAACTACCGCCACATTCATCAAGACCTGAACCGATATGAGCGATGTAATCCCGATCGCCATCAGGCTTCCAAGCAGACTTGAAGAGTTTATGGCGACCTTTATACCACGCCATATAAATATCATGAAAAGCGTCAATACGGCAAATACCCCTATGAAGCCCAGCTCTTCAGCCAATACCGAAAAAATAAAGTCGTTATGCGGGTACGGCAGGTAAAGAAATTTCTGCATGCTCCTACCGAGACCACGACCGAAAAGCCCTCCGGAACCTATCGCATAAAGTGACTGAACAGCCTGATAGCCGTCCCCCTGTAAATCATTCCATGGATTGAGAAAAGAAAGGACTCTCGCCCTCATATATGGTTCAAAGGCTATAACCGTTCCGAGAGCGATAGCCGCAGGTATGCCCGGTATCAAAAAGTGTCTTGCCTTAGCTCCTGCGACAAATAAAATGATAATGCAGACAGTCAGCATTATCAAAGTGCAGCTCATATGCGGCTCAAGTATCAGCAAAACCGTAAAAATGGCCATCAGTAACAGGTACGGCAGCAAACCCCTGAAGAAAAAACCTATTTGCTCTTTGCGTTTGGTCAGGCTTGATGCGAAAAATATGATTATGGACAATTTTGCAATCTCGGAGGGCTGAAAATGCAATGGTCCGATATAGATCCATCTGAATGCGCCATTTTCTTCATGTCCGATACCGGGTATCAATACAATAATCAGTAAAAACAGGCTGATTGCCAATAAAGCCGGCGCAAATCTGGCGATGATCTTGAAATCGGTGTTCATTGCCGCGATCATAACCACTATGCCAAGGGCGGCATACAAAAGCTGGCTTTTCAAGATGTAATAGACGTCTTTGTAGGTGCTATAGGCGAACGGCGCGCTTGCGCTGAATACCATGATTATTCCCAAGGCAGTGAGAATCAGTACGATGATGAATATCCAAAAATCAAAAACTTTTTTTGACTTAGCCAT
>CAZCKQ010000021.1:0-13775 GCA_964499315.1 uncultured Eubacteriales bacterium
TGCGGCTTCACGTCTGTCCAATAAACCATAGGCAATTATTATCACCGTATCGCCGGGCTGCACAAGCCTGGCTGCCGCGCCGTTGATGCAAATCATTCCGCTGTTTTCGGGACCATGGATAACATATGTTTCAAACCTGTTCCCATTATTTACATCAACCACTTGGACTTTTTCATTGTCAACCAGGTCGGCTGCCCTCATAAGATGTTCATCTACCGTAATACTGCCGATATAATGGAGATTGGCTTCAGTCACGACAGCCCTGTGGATCTTGGATTTCATCAGGTTTACAAGCACTTCTTCATACCTCCAGTATTTTATTATCAATCAGTCTGGTTGAACCGAATTTAACCGCCAGAGCGATGATAATCCGCCCTTTCAGCCGATCTACTCTTTGAAGCTTCGCGGCGTCCAATATCTCTATATAATCGATCGTCGCCAGGGGTTCGGATTCAATCATCTTTCGGATAGAATCCGCTACCGTCTTTGCAGACACCTGCCCGTTCAAGATCATTTCTGAAGCGGCGTTCAAAGATTTGAAGAGAATTGTCGCTGCCCTTCTCTCCTCGCTGCTCAGATATACATTCCTTGAGCTCATCGCCAATCCGTCTTCTTCCCTTACTATCGGACATACGATGATTTTAACGTCCATGTCAAGATCCCGGGTCATTTGTTTTATAACAACGGTCTGCTGGGCGTCCTTCTGTCCGAAATAAGCCTTGTCGGGCTGTATTATATTAAATAGCTTCAATACAATTGTCGCCACACCGGTGAAATGCCCCGGCCTGGATTTGCCGCACAATACTTCCGTGACTCCCCTTACATCAATATACGTGTTAAAACCGTCAGGATACATCATCGTTGCCCGCGGTACAAAAACCGCTTCGACTCCGGCTTGCCCGGCCATTGCCAGATCTCGCTCAAGATCTCTCGGATAGCTGGCGAAATCCTCGTTTTCTCCAAATTGCGCAGGGTTCACGAAGATGCTCATGACGGTAATATCATTATCATTTCGCGACGCTTTTATAAGGGATATATGACCTTCATGCAAATAGCCCATCGTAGGCACAAAGCCTATTGAACGGCCTGATTTTTTTTGGCGCCGTGAATACTCCTTCATTTCATTTATACTATCGATAATGACTATTGCTATCACCTCTCACAGCTTTTCAAGAATCTCTTCCTCTATCGTGAATGAATTAGCGGCAGTCGGGAATATGCCGTTTTGCACCTCATTAATGTATTGTTTGACTTTCGTTCCGATATCTGTGTCAAGTTGCATATACTTTTTTGAATGCCTCGGAGAAAAGCTGTTGTCCAAGCCAAGCATATCGTTGATGACAAGAACCTGCCCGTCGCATGAAGGCCCGGAGCCTATACCGATAGTAGGTATTTCCAGCTTCGAGCTGATATATGCAGCAAGCCTGTGAGGTACGCATTCAAGAACAACTGCAGATACACCCGCTTCCTGCAGCATTAATGAATCCTCAGCTATACTTCGGGCTGTCTCAAGTGTCTTGCCTTGCGCCTTCGGTCGGCCTCCCAGAAGATTCACCGATTGGGGCGTGTATCCGAGATGCCCGATAACGGGTATGCCTACGGAGATAATGGCCTTTATATCATCGATGACCTGCCTTCCGCCTTCCAGCTTCACTGCGTTGCATCCTCCTTCGCCGATTAATCTCCCTGCATTTTTCACGCTTTCCGATCTACTTATTCCATATGAGAGAAAGGGCATGTCGCCGACAATGAACGCATTTTTCACTCCTCGGGCAACCGCCTTGATGTGGTGTGTCATATCGTCCATAGTCACCCTAAGCACGCTGTCATAACCTAATACAGTCACGCCGAGAGAGTCGCCTATCAGTATGGCATCCACTCCGGCCGAATCAATAATCCTTGCAGTGGTAAAGTCATACGCAGTGAGCATTGTTATCTTCCTGCCCGACTTCTTTGATTCCATAAAACTGGTCAAAGTAAATCTCGTATCCATATACCCGAACCTCCCCGAAATAAAAAAGCCAATCCCCTCTGCGAAGATTGACTTAGTATTAAAATCGTATTCAATCTGTCTTCGTCCCCGAGGGCTCAAAGCAGTACATCATACCTCATTGCTCACCGATAAGCCGCATTACCGTGCGGTTCTAAAGTGATACCGCCGTTTGCAGCTACAATATACCACAATTACCGTGCCTTGGCAACCGTCTTGGATGCAGTCTTGCCTTTCCGCTGCGACTCCTTCCATATCACCCACAACGGGCTGGCTATGAACAAGGTCGAATAAGTGCCGCTCAGGATACCTATTATCAGTGGTAAACTGAATTCTTTAAGCGATGGGATATTGGCGACCGAAGAATATATAAATATCACCAATATGCAAATCAACACCGTAACAGAAGTATTAATGGACCTTGACAAAGTTTGCATAATGCTCCGGTTGACAAGTTCCGCGAGAGGGGTCTTTTTCATGAGACCTATATTTTCCCTGATCCTGTCATAGATGATAATCGTATCGTTGATTGAAAAACCGAGTATGGTCAATACCGCGGCAATGAAGGATTCATTCAGCGGCATCCTGAAAACTATATATACTATCAGCATTACCAATGCATCATGCAATAGGGCTATCACGGCTGTGATGCCGGCAGACAAGCCCGAGTTAGCCATGGTGCGGAAACGGAACCAGATATATATAATCATGAGGACACAAGCCCAAATGATTGCTTTTACGCCATTGTTGAGCATCTCTTTTCCGATGAGCGGCTGAACGCTAAGGACATTAATGGGCACGCCCTCTTTCACACTGAATTCCTTACGCAGCGCTTCGACAACGGAATTCACTTCATCGCCGGAAAGCGCCTGGTTACCTGATATGTCGATCTTCAGAAGGTCGATGCTTTTATCCGCGCTCAGCGTCTGAAGTTTCTGGGCTGAGCATCTTTTACCCGTAACACTGCTTACGATACTTTCCGCCTCGGTGATATCGGCATCAGGATCGTCGATCTGCATCTCTATCATTGTACCGCCCTGAAACTGGATATCCAACTGGATACCGTTGACGAAGAACGCTATCAGGCCTGCTATCATTAAAGCAATGGAGAATATGAAAAAATATTTCCTCTTACCGATGATGTCAAAATTAAATTCAGCCATCCTGCTTCACCCCCTTAATGCCATAAAACCAAGGATTCCTGAAAGTATCTATACTCGTTACCGTCCTCAACATGATCCTCGAAGCCGTTATTGCGGTGAAAAAACTGAGCAGGACGCCAAGGCACAGCGTGATGCCGAATCCTTTGATCGCTCCTGTACCGAACAATATCAGAACTGCGCCGGCTATGACAGTAGTGACATTTGAATCAAATATGGCCACGAATGCCCTTTTAAACCCAAGGTCGGCAGATGCCCCAAGCGTCTTGCCGTAGCGCAATTCTTCCTTTATCCTTTCGAATATAACTATATTGGCGTCGACGCCCATACCAAGGGAAAGCACTATGCCTGCTATGCCGGGAAGCGTCAATGTAATATTGAGCCATGATATCAGCAGCAATTGGATGACGGCAAGTCCGAAAAGCGCGATACTCGCCAATAACCCCGGAAGTCTGTATATGAACAGCATAAAAAGGAATACAAGAATAAACGAGATAATACCGGCATTTATGGCTACATTCAGCGCGCCCTCCCCGAGTGTCGGGGTTATTGAATTAACTTCCCTGATTTCGAGTTTGAACGGCAAGGCGCCTGCATCGATTATAGCAGCGAGCTCCCCTGCTTCTTTTGCGGTTCTCTGTCCGGTAATTATGGCGCTTCCGCCGGAGATCTGCTCATCTACCGTAGGAGCGATTATAAGGTCTTCATCCATGAATATGGCGATCTTTTTACCTACAAGCCTTGCAGTGGCATCTGAAAAATCCTTGGTCCCGGAATCGTTCAGATCCAGCGTAACCACAATCTGGCCTGTATTCGGATTGGTACTGACACCGGCGTCTTCAACCTGATCGCCCTTTAATACTATCTTTCCCGTAGGCTTATAGTTGCCGGCATCATCCTTGAGTTCCTCGTCGACTTCCTGAAAAGTGAGCAATCCGACTCTTCCAATTTCGGCTATTGCCTTTGAAGGGTTGAAGTCCTTTTCCCCCGGCTGCCAGGGTATATCTACAACAAGTCTTCCATTGATCTTATCGACGGTCAGAACCCTGTCCAATATCCCCTTGCTGTCCAGCCTCAAGCCTATGATGGCTCTTGCCGACTCAAGCTCCTCCTCGGAAGGGTTTGTCCCATCGGTCTTGACAGCATAAAGCAGCGCGTGGACGCCGCCTCGAATGTCGATTCCCGTACGGATATCATCCGCACCCGGTATGATTCCGCCGAAGGCAGTACTGTCGAATGCAATATATCCTAATATCCCTATAGCCAGAATCACTATCAGGAACAGAACGCTTTTTTTGCTTTTCATCCGGCAAATCCCCCTTATGATACTTTGCACCGTTACCGCATGGAAAGGTTGCAACCAATATATTATATATCTATGAAATCTTCCAAGTCAACATCGAATGGCCGGCGAAGACTCGTCAAATACTTCATTTAATGGTCATATCAGGTATTCTTGATTTTATCCACAGCGCACATTCGATTCTCTTTTTTTGAAGTATGCATCCTATTTCATAAGGCTTATTGACTGAACCATTATGTGTATATGCATTTGCGGCGCATCCTCCGCTGCAATAATACTTAGCCCAGCATTTCCGGCATTCTTCCTTCGTATTGGCGTTCGAGTCCTTGAATATCCTGCTGATTGTATCGTCAATAGCTGTTTTATATATGCTGCCCATCAGGAAAGCCCGATTACCGACAAACTGGTGACACGGGTAAATATCTCCCTCAGGCGTAACTGCCAAATATGCGTAGCCGGCGCCGCAATTATTGAGTCTTTTATAAAAGCAAGGCCCTTGGTCAAAATCGAGCATAAAATGAAAAAAGTTAAAACCGTTTCCTTTTTCAAATCTTTCAACATATTCCAAGGCCAGCGATTCATATTCATTTAATATTTTATCGATATCATTATGCTTTATTTCCAAACCTGTGCCATCCACCCCGACAACCGGTTCGACCGAGATATTCTTACAACCCATGTCGGCGAGATACATCACGTCCCTGGAGAAATCGGTATTCTCGCCGGTATATGTCCCCCGCACGTAATAGCTCCTCTCGCCTCTGGCAGCTATGAATTTCTTGATATTTCCGGCAATCAGGTCATGACTGCCGCTTCCGTCGGGGAATATCCTCATTTTGTCATTTACTGCTTTTCTGCCGTCGATGCTCAGTACGGCATTATCGAAATATTCGTTTATAAAATTGATATGTTCGTCCTTTAATCCCACCGCATTCGTAGTGATTGTAAACCTGAACCTCTTGCCTTTCCTGTCTCCTTCGCGCAAGGCGTATTTTGTGATCTCCCGGACCGTTTCGAAATTCATAAGAGGCTCCCCGCCGAAGAAATCCACCTCGAGGTTTTTTCTGTCTCCCGACATGGCTAAAATAAAGTCTATTGCGGCTATGCCTGTCTGTGGGGACATGCGGGTCCTGCCGGTACCGAAATCACCAGTTGAAGCAAAACAATATCTGCACCTCAGGTTGCAATCATGGGTCACATTGATGCACAGGGATTTTAGTGAATTAAAGTTAGGTGACTCCGGCGGCGTTTGTGACGCCTCTGAATAGAGCATCCCTTGATCTATAAGGTTTTGCAGCTCCGAAACAGCCTTCCGGACATCCTCGGGTTCGAACCGGCAATCCGGTACCTCAGGGATTTTATCATTGTCCTTGTTTTTGATATGCGGCAGAACACTGAATGCGATATCGTCCAATACATGGACAGATCCGCTATTTACATCGATAACGATATTGGTGTCAAATAACCGGAATGAATGTACCATTAATTATTTTACTTTTTTTCTTACTTAATTTTAGATCCTGTTTTGTAGAAGATCGATTTTCTCTCGCATTTCTGGTTTCCGACCGTGCAAGAAGTCTTGCAAGCCGATTGGCATGAAGCCTGACATTCTCCGCATCCGCCGCCGTTTTTGCTTTCAGTTAACCTTGGTCCGCATATTGTCCTTATGTGTTTCATTGCGACCTCCATGCACACGATTTATGAATAGAGATTATAGCATACGGGAGCGATGTTGAAAAGGAGTTTTTTTCCTCCATGACCGACCCTTGGAATTCATGCCGGCCATCCCGCCAATCACACCTGACAATACGGCTATTACGACTGTGATCGCAACATACCTGTCTATTCTGAAATCAGACAATATTATACTTCCGGCAAGATAAAGCACCGAAATATAGATCAACCCGGTAATTGCGCCATTCAGCCATCCACGTGATTTAAGCCCTTTAGATGAAATATACCCTGAACATAGCAGACTCACGATAGTCGTTAAAATTACTATCGGAGTTATCATATTTGCCGGAAAATCCACGAAACACAATATTATTGAGAATACTATAAATACCGGCAGGGTGATTATATAAGAAATAGTAATACCCTTTGCCATAGCCCTGATGTTCATGGAATCCGCCTCGGGTTTTTTGACTGATTTGGATGCAGTACCCATCAATACAACACCCCCACATACAATGAACAATAATTTATAAACATACTGATAATAATTTATTTAATTTTGAAAAATATTAGAATCAAATTAGAATCAAATTGAGATATTTTATTAAAAAAACAGCTGCCTCAATTAATCTGTCATGGAGGCAGCCTTTTCTACCGATATCAGGCCGTCAGGCCTCGATCAATTTCTGCACTTCTTTTATTGCCCATTTCTTAAAGACGATCTGGGTCTTTTCAATACTGGTTTCGATTGTTACTTCATCATCCTTGATATTGACAACTCTGCCTGAAATACCGCCGATGGTGACGATATTGCTGTTCACCTGCAGGGTTTGCAACATTTCCCTTGTCTTTTTGTCCCTTCTCCTCTGGGGCAGAAAAATAAGCAAATACATAATAACAACAAAAAACAGGATATAGAGTATTATTCCTCCATAACTTTGAAATTCTTCAGGCATCCTAAACCTCCCACATGTTAATTAAAGCCCGGAGTAAAACTGTTTCCTGAATTCTCCAAACTTGTCTTCTATTATAGCCTGTCTTATCTTTTTCATCAAGTCCAACAGAAAATACAAATTGTGCCACGTCGTAAGCCTCAGTCCGAGTATCTCACCGGATTTAAACAGGTGCCTGATGTATGCCCTTGTGAAATTCCTGCACACGTAGCAATCACATGCCGGATCGAGCCTCGAGAAATCACGCGCATACTTGGCGTCCCTGATTATTATCCTTCCCGCGGATGTCATGACAGATCCGTTTCTCCCTATCCTTGTCGGGAAAACACAGTCGAACATATCAATGCCCCTTGCCGCCCCTTCTATCAGATAATCAGGACTCCCCGCGCCCATAAGATAATGCGGTTTATCTTCAGGTAATAATGGCACCGTATAGTCCAGCATCTCGTACATTAATTCCGCGGGTTCGCCTACGCTCAGACCACCAATCGCATACCCGTCGAACCCCAGCCCGACGATACTTTCTGCGCTTATTCTCCGCAATTCTTTATACATGCCGCCCTGCACTATCCCGAAAAGCGCCTGCTTATTGGCGTCTGAACCGACGATGCCCGAGTCGGAGGCACCGCCATGTCTGCGATGCTCCATAAGGCATCTTTCGGCCCAACGGGACGTCCTCCCGACTGATTTTTCAGCATACTCAAAATCGCAAGGATACGGAATACATTCATCCAACGTCATGATGATATCGGCTCCGAGGGCATTCTGGACCGCTATGACAGATTCGGGTGTGAAAATGTGTTTTGATCCGTCAATATGAGACCTGAATATTACCCCTTCTTCTTTGATATCGCGCAGACCGCTGAGGCTGAAAACCTGGTATCCGCCGCTGTCGGTAAGTATCGGCCTGTCCCAGTTCATAAACCGGTGCAGTCCGCCGGCTTCTTCTACGACAGCCGCGCCGGGCCTCATATAGAGGTGATACGTATTGCTGAGTATAATTTCAGCTCCGATTTGTTTGAGCTCATCCGGCGACATGCCCTTTACCGTCGCCTGAGTACCCACCGGCATAAACGCAGGCGTCTCAAAACTGCCATGGGGCGTATGGACCTTGCCATATCTAGCGCCTGTCTGTTTGCATTTTTTCAAAAGCTCATATCTGAATTCACTCATACCCACCTCAAATGATAAGCATCGCGTCGCCAAAGCTGAAAAACCTGTATTCTTCCTTTATTGCCTCCGCATAAGCATATTTTATCCTGCCGGTACCGGCAAATGCGCTCACAAGCATTATTAAAGTAGATTCCGGAAGGTGAAAGTTGGTCAGAAGGGCATCCACGGCCTTAAAATGATACCCGGGATAAATAAAAATGTTAGTCCAGCCTGAGCCCGGAGAAATCAACCCGCTTTCGTCCGAAGCCGTCTCAAGCACCCTGCAGCTTGTCGTCCCTACGGCGATTATCCTGCCGCCGTTCAGTCGAACCCTGTTTATGGTTCCGGCTGTTTTTTCATCAACTATATAGAATTCCGGATGCATCCTGTGATCTTCGATTTGTTCCGTCCTTACGGGAAGAAATGTACCCGGTCCGACATGCAGCGTGACTACGGCAATCTCTATACCTTTGAGCCGGATTGATTCAAGTAGTTCCGTTGTAAAATGCAAGCCGGCGGTCGGCGCCGCAACCGACCCGTTTTGTGTTGAATACACGGTCTGATAACGTTCCGCGTCGGATACCGTTTTTGTAATATAAGGCGGGAAGGGCATTTGACCGATATTATTTAATATCTTTTCGAAATCCCCGTCATACTCGAACCTTATTATCTTATTGGCGTTATCGCTCTGACCTGTTACAAAACCCTGCAAAGCGCCGTTCCCAAACACAAAACACCTGCCGGGTTTAGCCTTTTTACCCGGTTTGGCCATTGCTTCCCATGTTTTTTCATCAATCTTATTAACAAGGAGCAGTTCAATACTGCTGCCGGTATCTTTGCATATTCCCGTAATTCTTGCCGGTATTACGCGGGTATTGTTTAAAACAAGGCAGTCGCCGGCCTTAAGATACTCTACGATATTGCAGAAGCTTTTATGTTCTAAATGACCTGTAGACCTGTCAACCACCATAAGCCTGGATTTATGGCGCTCAGGAGCCGGTTCCTGCGCTATGAGCCTCTTTGGGAGATCATAACTGAAGTCGGATGTTTTCATAGATATATATTGTATTATATAGGTGAATATTAATCTACATTAATGCTGAATTACAGTCGCACCGGTAAAATAATGGGCAAGAATCTTATCATATGTATAGCCGGCCTTTGCCATCCCTTTGGCGCCTTCCTGGCTCATGCCCACGGCATGTCCCCAGCCTTTGCCGGTAAATATGTATTTGTTTGGGACGGCCGATATGGTTTTCTTCGCGCCATTTGCGCCAAGCAGCGTCATCGTCGCACGAGCAGTGCCGTTTGCAAATGATTTGAGTTCTGTTACGCCTGCAGCCGTCATAACTTTTTTGCCACCAAGCTGTACCTTGCCGGCGGCAGTGCCGGAACCGGCGCAGACGTCGGCATCGGTCGAGATTGTATAAAGCTGGCTGTTCAATGAATTTAAAAAAGTCCGGCAGCTCCCTTTAGTGAAAACACGTTGGTTTTTTGTGCCTTTTACCGTCACTTCTATAGCCCTTCCGGCAATAGATTGCTTTGAGATGGTGATACCCGTAATTTCGCCAAGGTCACACCCCAAATCTAACATTGCCTGCCTGACGCTCGCGGCATTATGTTCGGTCTTCCAATTGTAATTATATGATGTGCCGCTCTCATATTTATCTTCAACGCTTTTAAGATACGGTACTGCGGAGCCCCATACATTCGCCACATCTTCAGTCATCCCGCCACTTGAGCTGAAGTAGAAGACCCATGCCAGAGAACCGTTATAGGTAACGCATTTGCCTTTGGTATCATCCACTGCCTTATTGGTATTTGGAGTTTCTACGTCAAAACCCTTATAAACCTGACATGCGCTCGTACTGCAGAGATCGAACGCCAAACCGGAATGCTTGCCGATATTGGTCAGCGTGTACGTCCTTGCGGCGACTGCCTGAGCTTTTAGCGCTTCTATATGAGAAAATGCCTCAATTTCACAAGGGATAACGCCATAGAGATATTCTTCAACAGATAATATGTTTATCACTGTCATATCGCTGCTGCTGAATCTCCTTAATTGAAGTTCCCCTCTGTAACGTTTGCCGTCCAGCATCAGGACATTCGGATTGCTGCCCGGTCTGGGCCTTATCTGAAGATATCCCGACGAACTGGCAAATATCATCAAAGTTTCGTTTGCCGGAGATACCATCACTATGTTCTGCGGCGACGGCTGGATAATATTGATCTGAATCCCAGGCAACTTTGGCTGCAAATTCGTATTAATATCATTCATGGCTGCGTTCTGGTCGGTATAGAAGCCGGCCCAGATATACCAATTGTCATTAAAAGCCGGATATGCCGCAATCCCCGATTGTTTAAGCAATCCAGCCTGCTGAAGCGCTGAATCAAGATTAGGATAAGGACCGCCGACCTGCGCATGAAACGGCCCGTAGACCTGATTGGCCGGAAGCCCGGTAATATTCTGAGTTCCAGTGCATTCAGTCCATCTTGACCCATTGAATGTGTATAACGTGTCTTTCCTGAAAGAGACCGCATCCTGCGTCGCATGTTCATAAATAACCGAAAATTGGCCATTCCTCAGTATGCCGGCCTGGATACCCGATCCCCCGCTGATGCTAAAGTAGCGCGACGCTTTGAATATCTCGCCTGCAGCATCATTAAAATATAGACCTATACGGATTTTATCAGGCATTTGACCGCTGACCGGAAGGCTGAACAAGAGCGGCAATGTAATCAGAATCAATATTGCTATGTATCTCTTTGGTATTTTGTTTGAATAACAGTTCACTTCATCACCTTGTCATTAGTTATCTTACATTCTTTTTTCCATTCGTTTCTATCGTTTCTATTTTATTCGACATTAAAAGACAATTTCCTCTAAATATTAAGAATATTTAACCAAATTGTAAAATTCCATATTTTTAAACGGTGAATCAATCAAAAGGGCTAAAATACTTATAATAACCGTTGACACCGTAATATGCTGATGTTATTATTAATAAAAATATATAGACGGTGATAGAGGCGCGTTTTTCATAAGTACCCGGCATACAGGGCAGTAGGAATCCCGTACAGCCGCGGGGAAGGGTAAAACGCCGAAGGGTGCGGTTTCCCTACAGGCCGTATCCTGGGTGCATGACGAAGAGTCCTGCAACTGTCATCATACACCATGATGAAGCGCTATCAGCCTGATACTTCCGACAAGCCTCCGCGGCTATGCCGGGATTAAAAGCTGGTATCGGTATACCGGTTTTTTTGTTTTATCAGACATGTATTACTTATGGAGGAAACGGATATATGAAAGGTATCAGATTAGCAGTCGTTGGGGCAACAGGTATGGTGGGCAGGATGTTCCTGAAAGTCCTCGAAGAAAGGAAGCTTCCGCTCAGTGATATCTTCTTTTTTTCATCCGGCAGGTCTGCGGGCTCATCACTCGCATTCAACGGTAAGGACCATATCGTAGAAGAATTAAAGGAAGATTCTTTTGACAGGGGTATTGATATAGCGCTGTTTTCAGCCGGCGGCGGCACAAGTTTGAAATTTTCCCCGATCGCCGCAACTAAAAATTGCATTGTTATCGATAACAGCAGCGCATGGAGGATGGATCCGGATGTGCCTCTCGTAGTGCCTGAAGTAAATCCTCAGGATATTGCCCTGTGCAGCAGGAAGAAGATAATAGCAAATCCCAATTGTTCCACAATACAGGCCGTAGTAGCTCTTAAGCCGCTGAATGACCGTTATGGGATCAAAAGAGTAGTTTACTCGACATACCAGGCTGTTTCGGGAGCAGGCAAACAGGGATATTCCGATCTTGAGGACGGATTGAAAGGAATACCCCCTAAAAAGTTTCCTCATCCGATAGCCGGGAATTGCCTGCCGCATATAGACGTATTCCTGCCAAACGGATATACGAAAGAAGAAATGAAGATGGTAGATGAAACCCGCAAGATAATGGGGATGCCTGAAATGCGCATAACAGCGACGACTGTCAGGGTGCCGGTATTCAATTCGCATAGTGAATCGATCAATGTGGAGCTGGAAAAACAGTTCGACCTTCAGGAATTGAAGCAGGACCTGGCAAATGCGCCGGGGATTGTCGTCCAGGATGATCCGGCAAATAGCGTCTATCCCCTTCCCCTATCTGTGTCCGGAAGAGATGAGGTTTTTGTCGGAAGGATACGGCGTGATGAAAGTGTGGAAAGCGGCGTCAACTTGTGGGTAGTTGCCGACAATCTGAGAAAAGGCGCTGCGACTAACGCTGTCCAGATAGCGCAGGAACTTATTAAAATGTGGAATTAGTAAAAGGTGGAATTAGTAAAAGTATCGGAATTAATTAGGTCGGGAGATGATATATATGGCACGTAAACCAGTTTTCACCGGCTCAGGGGTAGCGATCGTAACACCCTTTACAGCTGATGGCGTTGATTTCCCTAAACTTGAAGAGCTTATCGAATTCCAGATCAGCAACGGCACCGACGCCATAATAATCTGCGGCACAACCGGAGAAGCCTCCACGATGCCGGATGAAGAGCACAAAGCCTGCATTAAATTCGCGGTTGATAAAGTCAAAGGACGGCTTCCTGTAATAGCAGGTACGGGAAGCAACGATACACGCCACGCAATAGAGCTTACCAAGTATGCCGAAGACGTCGGAGCCGACGCCATACTCAGCGTAACTCCATACTACAACAAGACCACCCAAAAAGGCCTTGTGGAGCACTTCAGGCTTATCGCGTCAAGTGTGCGCATCCCCGTTATACTGTACAACGTGCCTTCCCGGACAAATCTGAACATCAATCCTGAAACATTGAAAGCCCTTTCAGAGACGCCAAATATCGAAGGCATCAAGGAATGCAACCTTGCACAGGTCGGAGATATTGTCAATCTGTGCGGCGACGATTTTACCATCTATTCAGGCAATGATGAACAGGTAGTCCCTCTGCTCTCGCTCGGAGGCAAAGGCGTGATATCGGTCATGGCAAATATAATCCCACGTGATACGCATGACATGGTCGCTAAATTCCTGGAGGGTGATATTGAGGCAAGCCGCAAGATTCAATTGCGGACGTTGAACCTTATAAAGGCTCTATTTATCGAGGTCAGCCCCATACCCGTCAAAGCGGCAATGAACCTTATGGGCATGGATGTGGGAGAATGCAGGCTTCCTCTTGTGCCTATGTCACAAAAGAACCTTGAATACCTCAAAGCCGAAATGAAAAACTACGGATTGATATAGAAACGGATTGATATAGAAAAGGAGACAAGCAAATAATGAACATACTTCTCAGCGGCTGCAACGGTAAAATGGGAGGAGTTATAACCAGGATAGCTGATGAGCGTGGCGATGTGTCCATTATTGCCGGTTTTGACACTGATGGGCAGCAAAAATTCCACTATCCTGTTTTTTCTTCTCTTGACAGATGCGCCGTCAACCCTGATGTGATCGTCGATTTTTCGAATCCAGACGCCCTTGAAAAAATAATGCTCTTTGCCAGAGAGGCGCGCATACCGGCAGTAATTGCAACTACAGGATTATC
>CAZCKQ010000022.1:0-8599 GCA_964499315.1 uncultured Eubacteriales bacterium
GCACCAACGGCAAGACGACAACAGCAAGGCTCATAAGCCACACGTTATCGTTGGCGGGTCTGAAGGTCGGAATGGCCTCGACAGGCGGAATATTCATAGGGGGAGAATGCATACTTAAGGGGGATGATACAGGACCGGCGAGCGCCGGTATTGTACTTTCGGACAGGAGCATAGACGCAGCGGTGCTTGAGACGGCAAGGGGAGGCATCATCAGAAGGGGGTTGGGATACGAACTGGCCGACGTCGGAGTAATAACCAACATAAGCGATGATCATCTGGGGCTGGACGGCGTGAGCACATTAGAGGATCTCGCGTTTGTGAAGGCTCTGGTGATTGAAGCCGTTAAACCGGACGGGTACGCGGTATTGAATGCCGATGACCCTATGGCTATTTATCTGACGGGACGGACGGCGGCCAACATCTGCTATTTCTCAAGGAACGCCGACAATCCCCTGATACGCAGCCATGCCGGTAAATGCAACAAGGTGCTTTTTATTAAAGGCTCCATGATATATTATTTCAACGGGAAAAGGTCTCTTCCTCTGGTTGATGTCGGTGAAATACCTATAACCCTATGCGGCGCTTCCGAATTCAATATCGAAAATGCCATGGCGGGAGCCTCGGCGCTCCTGTCGCTGGGAATACCCGCTGCCATCGTAAGAAAAGGCTTGCGCACATTTTTGCCGGATATCAAGGCCAATCCCGGACGTTTCAATATATTTGACATGGGCAATTTCAAGGTGATACTCGATTACGGTCATAACCCCGCCGGATATGCCGCCGTGATAAATACAGCCAAAAAGATTGGGGCGGACAGATATGTCGGTGTAATCGGCATGCCGGGAGACAGGCTTGATAGCAGCATCTCAGATGTCGGCAGGATATGCGGCGGCTTCTTTTCGAAGATCTATATCAAGGAGGATCGCGATCCAAGGGGGAGAAAACCCGGGGAATGCGCGGAGATATTATATAATGCGGCTATAGGGGCAGGAATGCAGCCGGAAGACATTAAAATCATATATTCCGAAAGCGAGGCCCTTGAGACTGCAATTAAAGAATCTACGAACGGAGACCTCATCATTATGTTTCATGAGGAATTTGAGCCGTCAGCTGAAATTATCATGAAATATTCAAAATTTGCGTGTGAAGAGCCTGACGATAAAAAGGCCGGAATAAAAGCGGCCGTATAAAATCACACGAAAAACAATAATGCCCTTAGTCCATTTTGGCTCCGCAGCCGGTGCAGAAAGCAGACCCGGCGGTTATTTGAGCGCCGCACGCGGGGCATGTGGCAGCCGATACGGCTTGCTGCCCGGCAGCCTGCTGCACATCCTGTTTCGTGCCGCATTTTGCACAGAACATGGAGTTCTTGTCGATTTCGGCACCGCAGCCCGAACATACTCTCAGGTTCTTGGTCTCAAGGATCTTCTCCTTCAGATTGTTGATATTCTGTTCATGCGTCCGGATAGTCTCGCATGAGGCCAGGAACTCTTCGTCGATATTTCCGCCGGCTTTGAATTTGTCGTATATGAGCTTGCCTATCTGTGTATATTGCTTCTGGATCTTATCCTCTTCAGAATTGATGTTCATATTCAATTTCGTGATCTCAACCAGTTCGCTCGATTTCTTAGCGGCAGCCTGAGCCGCCTTGCCGATATTCTCAAGAAATGACATTATGCCAACCACCTTTCATCTTATATTAATAGAAAATAATTTAATTATACTTAATCCTGCTGAAGCGTGCTCCTTTTGAAAACCAAATACCCGAGGCCTGCAAACACCAGACAGGTGAAGATAATAAAAAAGTCCCAAACCCCGAATCTGATTCCGTTCCACATGAATCTGATCAACTGCAGCGCTCCATAGCTGAAGAAGCCTGCATACAGGTAAAGCTGATGGAAATTAGCGTACGCGAGAAGCAAGCCCAGAAGGAAGCCGTACCATCCGATAGTGTAAAAGAATGTGCCGGTAAAGATGAAATTCAAATAATAGAGTACCAGCAGTATCAGACCTCCAAACAGGAAAAATATGTCGATGGGGAGCAGGATCTTGAAAACGCGGTTTGTGCTGAAAAAAGCCCTGAGCTCGTTGCTGATATTCTTGTATGTATTCATAGGATTCTCCTTTCGACGATATTCTAAAACGCATTGATTTCGCAGTTCTGAAACTATTTTACCACCTTATTGATTTTGGGGCAATATAAATTATATACTGTTATTGACAGTATATGATGGATTAAAGCAAATGAGAAGATAATATTAAAGGAGAAGCAAGCAAATGATAGATTTCGAAAGAGCAAAGGCGGCGGTACGCGAGTTATTGGCCGCCATCGGCGAGGACCCTGACAGGGAAGGCCTGAGAGAGACACCCGACAGGGTTGCCCGGATGTATGGGGAAATTTTTGCCGGACTGTATAATGATCCGAAGGCTTTAGTCAAGACTTTTCAGGAAGATAACCACGAGGAAATGATCGTTGTCAAGGATATTCCGCTGTATTCCGTATGTGAGCATCACCTGCTTCCTTTCGTCGGAGTCGCGCATATAGTATATATACCACACAAAGGAAAGATAATGGGCCTTAGCAAACTGGCGCGGATAGTCGATATGGTATCCAAGAAGCCGCAGCTTCAGGAGAGGATGACCAGTGAGATTGCGGATATCCTGATGGATACGCTGACTCCCATGGGTGTCGCCGTTGTCATCGAGGCCGAACATCTCTGCATGACAATGCGCGGGATCAAGAAGCCTGGTTCCAAGACGCTTACATCTGCGTTAAGAGGTTTGATGAAGGCCGACGCGCGGACGAGGGGCGAGGTCATGTCGCTGATAGGCTATTAAATCCTAGCTTGGATGGAGAAAAATGCAATTTACACTCAGCTGGAACAATCATATCAGATTTGGAAGAGGATGCCTCTTGCAAGGCCGGGATGACCTCGGGCGCCTTGGCAGGCGGGCGTTCATCGTAACCGGCATCAATTCCGGAAGGCTAAGCGGCGCGCTTGACGATGTGCTGTCGGTCCTTGACGGCAAAAAGACAGAGTGCTTCATTTATGATAAGACCCCGAACAATCCGTCGCTTGAGGATGTGAAACATGCGGGCAGAGCGGCTTCGGAATGGGGCGCGGATTTTATCATCGGAATAGGCGGCGGGTCGCCGCTCGACACTGCAAAAGCCGTCGCAGTCCTTGCCGTGAACGATACCGATCCAATAGAGCTTTTTAAAAACGAGTTTGAAACGAGGCCTCTTCCGATCGCCGCCATACCCACTACGGCGGGAACAGGCAGCGAGGTGACGCCTTATTCCATATTGACGCGGGATGACCTCAGGACAAAAATGAGCTTCCGCAATCCGGCTCTTTTCCCGGTATATGCGTATCTTGACCCGAGGTACACAATCAGTCTTGGCAGGAATGTCACGGTGAACACCGCGCTTGACGCCCTATGTCATGCCGTAGAGGGATATGTCTGCAAGAGGAGTATGCCTGTGAGCGATATCCTGGCTGCTGAATCGATCAGGCTCATCGGCGGTTGCCTCGACAGACTCGGCAACATGTCCGGTGAAGCCGATGGCCATCCGGATCTGGATTACCAGACGAGGGAGACCCTCCTGTATGCTTCCATGCTTGCAGGAATGGTAATATCGCAAACAGCAACTACCGTTGTCCATTCACTGGGGTATTCCCTTACGTATTTTGAAGATATCCCGCATGGTATGGCCAACGGGTTTTTACTGAAGGCTTATCTTGAATTTATCGCCGCGGATTGTTGCGGCGGCGGAGGCACAAAAGTTGCAGAGGTTTTGGATCTGCTTGGGGTAAAATCGCTCGGGATGCTTGGCGCTGCCGTTGAAAAGCTGCTCGGGAGATACCGGCCAAAAAATGCCGGGGCATTTCACGAATATGCAATGATAGCGCAGAAGCAAAGAAGCATGTACAATAATATACGTGACGTCGGAACCAACGACTTGATTGAAATACTTGAAAAAAGCAGCGGAGGCGGGTCCTGAAGCACAATGGCGAATGCTAGGATGATTTTCATCAATGATATCGATGATGCGAAAAAAGAGATCGCCAAAATAGGTGTGCATCCGGGAGCAATGCCGTGGATTGTACCAAAGGCGGTGCATGCGGCTATCAAGCTTGAAGATATCACTCCTTACGCGGCCAATATTATAAAGCAGGAAATGCTTGGTAAAGGCGGGGATGCAGCAGTCGCCTGCGGAGTGGCGGATTTCAGCTGCGAAAAGACGGATGCGCTGTTGTTAGGTACGCTGGGCCAATTCGACAGGCTGATTAAAAAACTGAAGGTACAATCCCGCAGCCTTAAAGATATCGCCGGCGACATAGAATGCTTGCTGAATGCGGCCGGCGCCGGAAAAAGCAGTCCCCGGACGTTCGAATGTGGCAGGTTCAGATTTGATATGGGCAGCAGGACATATATAATGGGGATACTTAATGTAACGCCCGACTCGTTCTCCGACGGCGGTAAATACAATGACCGCGGCCTTGCAGTACAAAGGGCCCGGGAGATTGCAGCCCTGGGGGCGGACATGCTGGATATCGGAGGCGAATCCACAAGACCCGGACATACACCGGTGAATGCCGATGAAGAGCTCGACAGGGTCATACCGGTCATCGAGGCCGTCGCTGAAGAACTGGATATACCTGTATCAATAGACACCACCAAGGCGATTGTAGCGACCGAGGCCTTAAAGGCCGGCGCGTGTGTAGTAAACGACATTTGGGGTTTACAGGGCGATGAAGGGATGAAGATCGCGGCGGCGGCGGCGGAGGCCAAAGCCGGTGTTATCATGATGCATAACAAAAACGATAAACATTATGAAAAAGATATAATGGGGGAGATCATAGCATTCCTGCGAAAAAGTGTGGATATTGCGCAAAAGGCCGGTATAATGCCGAACAGCATGGTCGTTGATCCGGGTATAGGTTTCGGTAAGACATACGAGCAAAACCTCGAAGTGATGCACCGGCTGAAAGAATTGAAATCGGTCGGCCTCCCGGTATTGCTGGGGACTTCGAGAAAATCCATGATAGGCAATACCTTGGGTCTGCCCGCAGACGACAGGTTGGAGGGCACCGCTGCGACGATCGCTTATGCAATAGCCGGCGGCGCCGACATCGTAAGGGTGCATGACATCCGGGAGATGGCCAGGGTGGCCAAAATGACCGATGCCATGGCAAGAAGAGAGTGAATTAAAGAGAGTGAATTATGGATAAGATCATTATCAAAAATATGAAATTCTATGCCTTCCATGGCGTGTATCCCGAAGAACGATCAAACGGGCAGGATTTCTATATCGACGCCGAGCTTTACATGGATCTGAAAAAGGCCGGAAAATCAGATAGTCTCGACGATACGGCAGACTACTCGAAGATATATGCCCTGATAAAATCCATAAACGAGATCAATAAATTCATGCTGGTTGAAAAGCTTGCGGACACTATCTGCCATGAGGTGCTTCGGAACTTCGGCAATATAGATATGATCCGCGTATGCGTCAGAAAACCGCATGCATTGATGGCAGGAGAAGCCGATTGGGTGGGCGTGGAAGTAAGCAGGTCCAGGACGGATTACCAAGCATATGCCTGAAGCGATAATCGGCCTTGGCACTAATATGGGCGACAGGCGAACCAACCTGACGCGGGCGGCAGAAGC
Organism: uncultured Eubacteriales bacterium; assembly: GCA_964499315.1. Lineage (GTDB taxonomy): Bacteria > Bacillota > Clostridia > Acetivibrionales > CAYWGM01 > CAYWGM01. Next base: position 5,677 of record CAZCKQ010000022.1, read on the forward strand.
CCTGTCAAAGCTGGAACGGACCTCTGTAAAAAAGGTCTCACATGTTTATGAAACCGAACCCGTAGGATTTGAAGAGCAGGGTAAGTTCCTGAACTGCGTCGCCGCCATTGCAACTTGTCTCGAGCCGACGGAACTGCTTCAAAATCTGCTTGGTATTGAAAAGGACATGGGCCGCGTAAGGACCGTGAGGTGGGGGCCCAGGGTCATCGATATGGATATATTGCTTTATGAAGGGGTCACCATACGGACCGCCGAACTTGAAATACCCCACCCGAGGATGTGGCAGCGCGCCTTCGTGCTTGTGCCGTTGAAGGACGTCATCGCGGCGACATGTTTTACGGAATTGAGTGAACGGATCGACGCGGCGCTTGCGGCCTGCGGAGACAGAAACGGCGTACGCCTGTACGGAGATTTGTGATAAAAGGCAACTGCAATACAACGGCAACGAGGTAGCTTTATGGTTGAGGTATATTATTATCTTCCTTCGTCGGAAGCGGACAATGTAATTGAATGTGGACTTAAGCTGTCAAAATGGTATGACAGGGAGGTCACTCTGAACGGGGAGAGCAGGAAATGCATATCTGCGCTGCTCAATCCGAAGGATGACACAAAGATGCTGCAAAGCCCGGATCATACGTGCGTCAAGCTGCAGGTGCATCCGCGCAGCTGCTATATCGCGGAAAGATACTTAAGGCCCGCGGATACGCGCAACACCGTCAGCCCTTGCGATGGCGGCGAAGCGTGCGATTCCGGAATGGATGAATTATACGGCAGAAGCATAATCCCTGCGTACAATTATGTTTTCGGGAGCTACCGGCTGCCTGAATGCCTGGTCATGACCACCATACTGCCCGGCTACATACGCAGATATGATAAAAGGCTTGATTCGCCTGTGTTATATTCCAATTCGGAGGAATTGTATATAAACAACATGCTTGAGTTTCTCGGTGAGGACGACGCCGATTTTAAGGATGCACTGTTATATTGCTATTTTGAAAAGCTGGCTGCGAAAGGCCGCGCGGATATGATCGCACTGATAAACGAAAGGTACGGCGCATTCAAGGATGAAAAAGGTGAAATGCCTTATATCGTAAAGATGCCGGAGTGGATGACAAAATGAACGGGATTAATACCGGTTCGATCAGGAGACATCTGAATATCAAGTCGGTTGGCAAAAGCTTCGTATCGGTCCGGGAGGCTGTTTCGACCAATGACGCGGCAAGTGAGCTTGCCGATTATGGTTATCCCGACGGCTATGTGGTCATCGCCGGATCGCAGACAGCCGGGAAGGGCAGAATGGGAAGGCAGTGGTTCTCACCTCCGGGTATGGGAATCTATATGTCGTTCATACTCAAACCTGACGCGAATGCCCTTCAGCCGGGCTTAATCACACTGGCCGGCGCCGCGGCTGCAGCCGAGGGCATCGAAAAGGCGACGGGCATAAAAGCGGGCATCAAATGGCCGAACGACCTGATGCTTGAGGATAGAAAGGTATGCGGGATACTGGCAGGCTCAAAGGTCACCGGAGGCAGGATCCGATACATCATACTCGGTATCGGGATAAATGTATACCAAACCGATATGGATTTCCCGGGGCAATTATCGAGAACGGCGATATCATTGGAAGGGTATCAGGCAAAAGGCGCAGGTATGGTCGGGTGCGGCTGCGTGAAGCGCGGGGGCGCAGTCCCGGCGGAGCGGCTTGACATAAACCGCATAGCCGCGGAGGTCATCAATTCGTTTGATAGGTTATATTCAGCAGCCGGGGCCTCAACCGGAGCCTCTGCCGAAGCCTCTGCACAACAGCGCGCGCGAGCTGAAACAATCAGCATATGGAAAAAATATAACGCCACCATAGGAAAGCAGGTCTCATTCATGCACGGAGATATGCAAAAAACAGGCAAGGCGCTGGATCTTAATGAAAGAGGCGAACTCGCCGTTGAACTGCCGGGAGGCGAAACCGTAATGCTGTCAGCCGGTGAGATAATATATGCAATCGGGACGGGCCGGTGTAATGGTAATTGATTTTCACGTACATTGTTTTCCGGACGAGCTAGCCAGAAGAGCGATTCCCTCCCTTGCCCGATGTGGCGGAGTCGAACCGGCCACTGACGGGACTTTGGCCGGGCTGAGGCAATCTATGAAGAGGTCGGGGATAGACGCGTCCGTGGTAATGTCGATAGCTACCAGACCATCGCAGACCGACAGTATAACCTCCTGGTCAAAAAGCATACAGGCTGGCGACATATTCCCCTTCTCCAGCATACACCCGGCTTCCCAAAAGTGGCGGGAAGAAGTTACAATTATAAAAGAAGGCGGCCTCAAGGGCATAAAGTTTCATCCTGATTATCAGAAGTTTTTCGTAGACGAGCACTTTATGTTCCCGATATACGAGCATATTTTCAACTGCGGGCTTATCATCGTATTTCATGCAGGCGTCGATATCGGGCTTTCGCCTCCTGTACACTGCACGCCTTTGGGGCTGCGCAATGTTGTGAGGAGCTTCCGCGGCGCCAGAGTGGTCGCGGCGCATTCAGGCGGCTTCAGATGCTGGGATGACGTTGAAAAGTACCTGCTGGGAGAGGACATCTTGCTTGATACGTCGTATTCTATCGGGTGGATGGATGAATCACAGGCAATGCGGATTATAAATGGACACGGTCATGATAAAATATTATTTGCAACCGATTCGCCATGGGCAGATCAAGGCACAGAATTGCAGAAGCTAAAGGCATTAAAGCTTGGCAGCGAGGCAGAGGACGCTATTCTGTACAGGAATGCAGCCAGGTTGCTGGACTTGGATATATTAGAATAAGGAGGCAGTATTAATGAATAGCAACTTTGAAAATCAAAAAACGCCGATAAACAGACAGCCGGGTCATGGTTATCCGCAGCGGCAGCGTCATGATAACAGCGGATCCAG
>CAZCKQ010000022.1:8699-13300 GCA_964499315.1 uncultured Eubacteriales bacterium
GATTCAAGAGATTCAAGAGATATCAGAAGCTCAAGAGACCCCAGAAATTCTAGAGACTCAAGAGATTCGAAAGATTCAAGAGATACGAGGGATCCGAGGAGTAACCGGGGTGCAAAGGATTATCAAGGCCAACCGCAGCAAGGCTACTACCATCCGGGAACGGCTGCCGCTGCGGCGGCGCGGTATGCTCCGAGATACCGCGCCGAGGAGACACTGGAAGACATCAGGTCCGACATCCAGCGGCTCGAAAAGGAGATCGACCTGGAGATAAAAGAGATCAAGAGCCTGAGGCTCGGACTGTAAACGGGGCTTGGACCTTAACGGGAGATGATTGCTTGATACTTGTGATAGATGTCGGGAACACCAATACTGTATTAGGGATTTATGAAGGAAGAGAGCTGCTCGGGCATTGGAGGATGTCTACGAACAAAGACGGGACGTCTGATGAGATCGGTCTTTTCATCACCGGCTGCCTGCGCCACCAAAACATCGACGCCGGCAGGATCGATGGGATTGCCGTGGCATCGGTGGTACCTCCTGTTATGTATTCGCTGGAACATGCGATGAAAAAATATTTTAACAAGGAACCGCTCATTATCGGACCCGGCGTCAAGACGGGGATAAACATCAGGACAGAAAATCCGAGGGAGGTCGGCGCCGACCGGATCGTAAATGCCGTAGCCGGTTTCGAGAAATATGGCGGGCCTTTGATAATAATCGATTTCGGAACGGCGACCACCATTTGCGCCATTACGGCAAAAGGTGATTATCTGGGAGGGGTGATATGCCCGGGAATAAGGATATCTGCCGAGGCGCTCTTCCAAAAGACTGCCAAGCTGCCCAGGATCGAACTGGCAAAGCCGGAATCGGTCATCGGCAGGAACACGGTGGCAAGCATGCAGTCGGGAATAATCTTCGGGTATTCGGGACAGGTCGATAGTATTGTAAGACGGATGAAGAAGGAAATGAAAGAGAAAAATGTGAAGGTAATAGCGACAGGCGGGTTTGCAAGGATGATTGCCGGTGATTCTGAGACTATTGAGGAGGTCGACGGTTTGCTGACACTTGAAGGTCTCAGGATAATATACGAAAGAAACTGCTGAATAAATACAAAATTTGTGCCTATAAACTTGACATTAAATATTTTTTCTTTTATAATATTTCACCTTTTGACAAATGACCAGTTATATGGTATCATATTACATAATAAACGGCCTTGGTTTTTTGTCGTTTACGTTTAATAAGAGGGTTGCTCACATAAAGCGGCGTGACCGGACATAAGATGAGGTGGTTTTGATGATTGAGAAGGGCGACCTGGTCCAAATCAAAAGGAACATTGAAAACTGCATTGGCGAGAAAGTTCAGCTGAAGGCGAATAAAGGACGGAAAAAGTCCTTTATTAAGGAAGGGGTTCTGGAGAACTCCTATCCAAGTATCTTTATCATCAGGTTTGAAAACGATTATGATACAACACGCAGGGTTTCATACAGCTATACAGATGTGTTGACAAAAGCTGTTGAATTGGTGATATGCAAGAACAACAGAAAGATTCAAGTTAGCTGATTCCTTTGCAGTTCAGGTCCTTTTAAAAAATTTCAAGATTGGCGGTCAGGAGAGGCATTCCTGGCCGTCTCTTTTTTCATGCCTGCTTTAATCATAATTTGGCCTGCTTGCCAATATATATTAATGGTGTCTGAATTTGTTTACAGGAGTGGATAATAATGCCGGCCGAGGTAGTAAAAGAAATAATACAGGTTGGGAAGGTTTCTGGCAGAGAGAATATCAGGATGATACTCGATAATTCAATTTCCGTCCCCGACAATAAGCCCGATATATCAAGGCTTTTGTTGGTTGACGGCGACATATGGACAGAAGATATCAGCGTTTCTGAGGGCAGGGCTACGATAAACGGCACTGTCAATTACAGGGTGCTGTATTTATCCGAAGATCCGGAAGCTTCGGTAAAAGGAATGATGATTCCTTTGAGCTTCACACAGTCCGTCGACGTACCGGACGCTGCCGGCGAATCCATGATCACGGCAGCATGCGATATAGAACACATAAGTTACGAGCTGTATGGCGGCAGGAATCTCGGCATTAAGACGCTCGTCAGCATAGGGGTTCGCTCAGTCGGGCAGGCTGATATACAGGTTGCCGACCATATCAGAGGTGTGGATGATATCCAGGTGCTGCGCAACAACTACAGCATAAACACTTTTACAGGACTCAGGCGGGATAGCGCCGAGGTCGCGGAAAGACTGGAGCTGCCTTACGGCAAACCTTCCATGGATGAACTGCTGGTATACGGCGCAAGGATAACGGGCAAGGAATATAAAATATCTGAAGGCAGAATCTCAATCAAAGGATCTCTCGGAATAATTTCGCTATATACGGGCGGACCAGACAGGCAGCTTAATTTCGTCGAACACGAAGTAGAATTTGCCAAAACAATCGACGCTCCGGACTTGGACGACAATGCAAGCTGCGCCGTATCATGCACCGTCGCCGGGGTCACGCTCGAACCTGCCGAGGATTCCGATGGCGAATACAGGCTTGTGGATGCGACGGCGCGCATAAATGTGGACGTTGAAGGGTATGCGAAAAAGAACATCAGCAGCGTTGTAGAAGCGTACAGCCCGAGCCTTAACCTCGTATCCGAAAGCATGGAGATCGAGGCCGATGAGTTGTTCGGCGAGAACAGAGGCCAGGTGTTCATAAAAGAAGTTATGAGGCTGGACAACAGCCCGGAAATATCGGAGATAGTCGGCATGACCTGCAAACCCAGCGCATCCGGTATAAAAATTACAGGTGGGAAAATTGAAATCGAAGGGTTTGCCGATACGAGACTGCTCTATATGACGTCAAATCCGGATATGCCCGTATCAAGCCATCAGACCGACTTTTCCTTCAAACACGATTTTGATATAGAGGGATTGGACCCCTCGATGAATTGCGAAGCTGAGCTTGAGGCTGAATCTTGCAGCTATACCATGGTCTCGCCGGCCGAGGTCGAGATGAGGGTGGTAATCGGCGTTACGGCGAGGGTATTCAGAAAGCTGCTGTTACCCTCAGTCTCCGATCTGCAGGACGCTGCCAAATCAGGCGTGCGCAAAACATCCGGCATAACCGTATATTTTTGTCAGCCCGGAGACACCCTCTGGTCCATCGCAAAAAGATACAGGACGACAATGGATAAAATAAAGAGGATCAACAATCTGGACGACGACTCAGCCCTGACATGCGGTACGCAATTGATGGTCATGCGCTGACGGCTTGGATAGAGATAGGAATAGGGATAGGATCATTTGCCCGGAGCAATCAATCCGGGCTTTTTTATTTGCATGGTGGCCAATTTTTCAACTAATGGGCAGATTTCTTGACAAAAATATATACATTATTAATATTTATGCGTAAATAATATGTAATCCAGTATATTAATTCATTTTTCCGCTCCGAATGCGCCCATTACTTGCAAAAATGACCATTACGTGACCTCGTATAGAATGCACCCCGTAAAGTGGACACTTTAGTAATTGTTAATTGCTTAAGTTGAATATCAACAGTTTTTCTAATATAATAATCTGAAATGTTGGATACATTGACAATTGAAGCAAGGGCCAAGATCAACCTTTCGATAGATGTGACAGGCTTGAGGTCTGACGGTTATCATGATGTCCGTATGCTCATGCAGACCGTCCGACTGCATGATGAAGTGACGATTGAAAGGACCGATGGCGCTATCACAGTTGAATGCGATTGGCCTGATGTCGCCTCCGGTGTTGGCAACACGGCTTACAAAGCGGCGGCAGCCTTTTTTGACAGAATCGGAGAGGACTATCGGAGGAAAGGAAGCGGAATCAGGGTCGTCATCAAGAAGAACATACCGGTATCCGCAGGGCTCGCGGGAGGCAGCTCTGATGCAGCAGCGGTGCTGCGCGGACTCAATGTCTTGTTTGATGCGGGATTAGCTGCGGAGGAACTTGCAGAAATAGGGCTGAAAGTCGGGGCCGACGTCCCATATTGCATATACGGCGGTATGATGCTGGCGGAGGGCATAGGCGAACTGCTTCAGCCGTTGCCGTCTTTTTCCGGAGTTGATATTTTGCTTATAAAGCCGGAATTCGGGGTTTCTACAAAATGGGTCTACCAAAACCTTGACTTGAATAAAATTACAGACAGGCCGGATTTTGGCATTCTCATGGATGCGGTCACCGGCAGAATAACCGGCACAGATAAAGCAAAAATTATAGCCCGTAATATGAAAAATGTGCTTGAGACTGTGACGGTGTCAAAATACCCTGAGATAAGTATCCTTAAACAGTTGCTGCTCGAGTATGGAGCATCAGGCAGCATGATGAGCGGGAGCGGTCCGGCAGTGTTCGGCATATTCCCGGACGGAAAGAGCGCGAAGAGCGCTATGCAGGCGCTGGACGCGGCGAAGCGCGAAGGGAGCATAGCCGCGATGAACTGCTGGATCCATCTGACGCAGACATGCTAATCATAGACATGTTAATCATAGATGTGCTAACTACAGATGTACTAACTATAGATGTGTTTTATAATGATGTGATAGATAGATAGATAGATAGATAGATAGATAG
>CAZCKQ010000023.1:0-13290 GCA_964499315.1 uncultured Eubacteriales bacterium
TACATCGACAGCTACGGTAAAGCCGGTTCCGCCTATCTGGCAGCATAGGCCGAGATAATTTCTCGGAAGCTGAAAAAGCCTGTTGCTTATCCAGTACGCAATGGAATAACTGCCTGATATCATTGAATCCAGAGGGTTCTTGCTGTCAAGGTACCCCTGGATGACTTTGTGCCCCAAGCAGAGTTGCTTGTTCATCTCCCTCAGGTAATTAGAGGAAACGAGATTATCGGCATCAAAAACACATATGGCATCATACTGCTTTTTAATCCCGAATAACTTGTCGAACATCCATTTCAGCGCAAATCCTTTGCTCTTCCCGGCATCATCATAGCGCTCGTAAACAATCGCGCCGTTATTTTTTGCAATCTCGGCGGTTCTGTCGCTGCAATTGTCCGCGATAACATATATGTCATATCTGTCGGCGGGATAATCAAGCTTTCTTAGGTTTCTCACAATGTTGCCAATTACGATCTCCTCATTGTGAGCAGCTATTACAATGGCAAAATCATGTGAGGGCGCATATTCATCTGCAGGCTTTTCTTTTCTTTTAAACCATCCGAATGCCGAAATGATAAAGTGATATACAATAAAAGGTATAAGCATATATTGAAGGATCGTAAAGCAGATATCGACAATCGTCCTCAGTAAATCCGGGTTTTTTAAAGTATGCATCAAATTAATCCCCTGCAGTATCTCTCTAAATTTCTCACTACTGTATTTTGCAGACAAAAACATTCCAATAAAAATTACAGCATATGCCAATATTTTTCAAGCGTAATTTTAGCCAAAAAACGGATTATTCAGACTGTAGCTGCCAGCCAGGCGCACTAACTGCCATACTATGCATATTAAATGATATTTTTTTGAAATTATTTATGAATTTGAATATCAATCGATTTGCGTTTAAGCAATTCAGCCGTAACTCCGTTGCCTTCCTTTAATTTGCCGGTAAACGACCCGTCATGGATCATACCGGATCCGCATGAAGGGCTCCGGGCTTTCAATATCGCTTTATCCGCGCGTATGGATTCGGCTTTCTTCAATGTCTCAAACGCTCCCTTTATAAACATATCTGTAACATCATTACCGGCAATATCAATCACTCGGCTCCTGCCGTCAAGCACATCCGCTCCCGTGCCGCATGCGATTTCAGCCCGGTTGCGCGGTACGCCCAATCCGCCTTCCATCTCGGGACATACGGGAATAGCCTTACCTTCCCTCACGAGTTTTACTATACGCGCATTCCGGCAATTTTTACCGTCATACCGGCAGTTGATGCCGGCCAGACATGCGCTTACCAGTATCATCGCTTCCCCCTTCTGCCGGTTCTGCCTGTTCTGCCTGTTTTGCCGGTTCTTCCTGTAATGTCTTTCAAACCGGCGATGACAAAGCTTATCTGCCTGGATTCCACGTCTACGCGCGCTACTTGCACATCAAGCTTATCGCCTATGCCGTATACCTTCTTCGTCCTTTTGCCCCTGAGGCAAAAGCGTTTCTCGTCAAAAACATAATAATCATCCGTCATGTCCGAGACATGGACCATGCCTTGCACCGTATTCGCGAGTTCCACATACATGCCATGGGCTGTCGCATTGCATATCATACCCGTATATATCCTGCCTTGGAACTGCTTCATGTATTCGGCTTTTTTCAGGTCTTCGACATCGCGCTCTGCTTCTGTTGCGGCAATCTCCCGCTCCGAACATAACAACGCGACTTCGGGCAGTTTCAAGAGCAAGGATTGTTTGCGTTTTTTGGTAAGAGACCCTTTTATGCGCTCCTTTATCAATCTGTGGATAATAAGGTCAGGGTACCGTCTTATCGGGGATGTAAAATGACAGTAATATTCCGCCGCAAGACCGAAATGGCCGAGATTCTCATGGCTGTATCTCGCCTTTTGCAGAGAACGCAGCATCATCATGCCAATTATCATATCCTCAGGACTCCCTTTTACCTGACTCATCAGATATTGCAGATTGCGGGGATGCATTTTACCGACATTCTTCAGACGGTGGCCGAAATTCTTGACGAATTCCGCAAACGCTTTGATTTTATCCTTATCCGGATATTCATGAACTCTATATACAAACGGTATGCCATCTTTTGCAAAACGCTCTGCGACAGTCTCATTGCAAACAATCATGAATTCCTCGATTATCCGATTTGCGACCGTTGCTTTATATCTCTTGATATCCGTTACCTTGCCGTCTTTATCAATGACTATCTTTGCCTCGTCAAAATCAAAATCGATTGCTCCCCTCTCCGTCCTTTTCCTGTATAAAATGAGGGCAAGCTGTTTCATTTTTTCAAACATCGGCAGCAACGCGGAATATCTGCTTCTGAGCACGGGATCGTCCTTCTCCAGGATAGCGGACACATCGGCGTATGTCATACGCTCATCGACGTTTATCACGCTCTCAAAAATATCGTGATGCATTACGCTGCCACGATCGTTTATAACCATAATAACTGAAAAGGCGAGTCTGTCGTAATGCGCATCGAGACTGCATATACCGTTGGAAAGCCTAACAGGCAGCATGGGTAATACCTTGCCTGCAAGATAAACGCTTGTCCCGCGTTTGGCCGCTTCTTTATCAAGCGGCGTGCCTTCCCTGACATAATTGGATACATCCGCGATGTGGACTCCCAGACGGTAAGATCCGTTTTTCAACAATTCAACAGACACGGCATCATCAAGGTCTTTCGCGTCTTCATCGTCTATCGTGACCATGGTCAGCCCTCTCAGATCCCTTCGTCCATGCAGGTCTTCCGAAGTAACTGCCGACGGCGTTAAATCCGCCTGTCTTAGTACCCTTGCCGGAAATTCGGTAACCAGGTTATGTGTTTTGATTATTGAATTAAAGAGAAGAGGGTTTTCCAAACTTTTAACCCTTGATGGCTAAAAACAGCAGGATCGAGGTGACCAGAAACGCTATGGCTGCAAAAGACGTATATTTACTTAGCAAAGCATCGATTGTCCGGCCTTTGTTCTTTCCAAAAAAAGTCTCGGCGCCGCCCGCTATGGAACCTGATAATCCTGCAGATTTTCCGGATTGAAGCAGTACTATTATTATTATTGATACCGCAAATATGATATGCAATATATTAAGGATAATCTGAATCGCGTTCAAAAATTACACCTCCAAGTGGCTTATACTGTGAACGTCAAATTAAATCAATGACGTTCACAGTATAACATAGCCCTTTTTAAAAAACAACTATCGATATTGGCGCTACCTGAGATTGAACCAAGCTGCCATACCCGGATATTGCGCTATATCCCCGAGTTCTTCTTCGATCCTTATAAGCTGGTTATATTTTGCCACGCGGTCGGTCCTTGAGGGAGCGCCGGTTTTAATCTGCCCTGCATTAACAGCGACAACTATATCCGATATGGTCGTGTCTTCGGTCTCTCCGGACCTGTGCGATACCACCGCGGTATATCCCGCCCTGTTAGCCATCTGTATCGCATCGAGGGTTTCTGTGAGGGTGCCTATCTGATTGACCTTGATAAGTATCGAATTGGCCACTCCCATTTCAATACCCTTTTTAAGCCGCTGCGTGTTTGTGACAAACAGGTCGTCGCCTACTAACTGTACCTTTTTCCCGACTCTTTCGGTAAGCATCTTCCAGCCTTCCCAATCTTCCTCGGCCATGCAATCCTCAAGAGAAATTATCGGGAATTTGTTCACGATATTTTCAAGGAAATCGACCATCTCTTTTCGGGATTTCTTTATTCCCGACTTCCAGAACAGATACTGCCCGTCTTCCTTGTACATCTCGGTTGCCGCGGCGTCAATCGCCAGCCGGAAATCGTCGCCCGGCTTGTATCCCGCTTTTTCAATAGCGTCGACGATGACCTCGAGGGCCTCTTCGTCATACTTCAGGTTCGGCGCGAATCCGCCTTCATCACCTACGGCGGTGCTATAACCCTTGGCGCTGAGCACCTTCTTCAGATTATGGAACACCTCGGCGCACATCTGCACAGCCTTTGTGAAGCAGCATGCGCCTACCGGCATGATCATGAATTCCTGGATGTTAAGACTGCTGTCGGCATGTTTGCCTCCGTTTATGATGTTCATCATCGGTACCGGAAGCGTTTTGGCATTAACTCCACCGATATACTGGTACAGGCTCATGCCCGAAGCTGCGGCAGCCGCTTTTGCCACTGCGAGCGAAACGCCGAGTATTGCGTTCGCGCCCAATTTCTCTTTATTGGGGGTGCCGTCCATCTGTATCATCAGATTATCTATCGCGACCTGGTCGAATACATTCGATCCCTCGACTTCCGCCGCAATCGTTTCATTGACGTTTTGGACAGCCTTGAGGACCCCCTTGCCTAAGTATCTGCTCTTGTCCCCGTCCCTCAGTTCTACTGCCTCGAATGCGCCTGTCGATGCTCCCGAGGGTACTGCCGCCCTGCCAATAAATCCTCCGTCGGCGACTACCTCCACTTCGACAGTGGGATTGCCCCTTGAATCAAGGATCTCCCTTGCATAAACGCTTTCAATTTCAAGATATTCTTTCACAATAGACTCCTCCATTCCTTACTAATGTAATAATATATTTTTACCATTACTTCACAAATTCATCGTATTCTCCTCGTAATCAGGGAATTTCCGGTCATTTCGGCCGGCTTGTCCAGTCCCATTATATCAAGCATGGTAGGCGCGATGTCGGCAAGCTTTCCTTCTTTCAGCTCAATATCGTCAAGCCCGGCGATTATCAGCGGCGCCGGACTGGTCGTATGGGCGGTAAAGGGACCTCCTGCATCCTGGTCAATCATCTGGTCGGCATTGCCGTGGTCTGAAGTAATCACCACGACTCCGCCTTTTTTGATCACTAAGTCCGCTACTTTGCCTACACAGCTATCCACAACTCCTATCGCCTTGACTGCAGCGTCAAAAATACCGGTATGGCCTACCATATCAGGATTAGCATAATTTAGTACAATCACGTCATATTTACCTGAATTGATCCTATTCAAGACCTCATCAGTCACTTCATATGCGCTCATTTCAGGCTTCATATCATATGTGGCCACTTTCGGGGACGGGATAAGGACCCGGTCCTCGCCTTTATATACAGTTTCGACGCCGCCGTTGAAGAAAAAAGTGACATGCGCGTATTTCTCCGTCTCGGCTATCCTGAGCTGCTTGAGCCCGAGCCGGCTTATATACTCACCGAAAGTATTTGAAAGGCTTTCAGGCTTGAAAGCAACACAAACATTCGCAATCGTCCTGTCGTACTGCGTCATGCAGACATAATGCAGAGGGAAATAACCTTTTTGCCTTTCGAATCCGTCGAATTCCCTGTCAACGATAGACCTGGTTATCTCGCGCGCCCTGTCCGGCCTGAAATTAAAGAATATGACAGAGTCGTTTTCTTCGATAACGGCTAACGGTTTATCGCCTTCGAATACAACTGAGGGTTTCACAAACTCGTCATATTCCTCTCTTGAATAAGACTCCTCAACCGCCTGCGCAGCGCTTGCGACACGAATACCTTCGCCAAGGGTCAGGGCATCGTACGCCAATTTAACCCTTTCCCATCTCTTATCCCTGTCCATGGCGTAATAACGCCCCATTACCGACGCTATCCTGCCGGTCCCTATTTCGGAAAGCTTTGATTCAAGCTCCCTGACATACCCGAGGGCGCTGTCAGGCGGCACGTCACGTCCGTCAAGGAAGCAGTGGACAAAGACTTGCTTCAAACCCTGCCTTTTGGCAAGCTCCAGCAACGCATACAGATGAGTATTATGGCTATGTACTCCCCCATCGGACAACAAACCGTACAGATGCAGCTTTGAACCCTGCTTTTTGCAATTCTCCACCGCATCAAGGAATTCTTTTTTGGTGAAGAAATCTCTATCCTCAATGGACTTGGAGATCCTCGTCAGCTCCTGGTACACTATCCTTCCCGCGCCGATGTTGGTATGTCCGACTTCCGAATTGCCCATCTGTCCTCTGGGTAACCCTACATCCATACCGCTCGTCATTACGCAGGTATGCGGTAACTCCCTGCAAAGCCTGTCAAGGTTTGGTTTTGATGCGGCAGCTATCGCATTGCCTTCACAACATCGGTTTATTCCGAATCCGTCAAGTATGATCAGTACCAGCGGCCGTTTTCTCTGATTACTCATTTATACGCTCCATCATTAAAAAGGAAGGGCGTATGAGGTCCCTTCCTTCAAGTTCTTGTTATTTTTAATTACCACTACTTTTTCGCCGACTTTACGATCGCTTCGAAATCATCGAGTTTAAGGCTCGCTCCGCCGACAAGGCCTCCGTCAATATCCGGCTGGGCAAAAAGATCCCCCGAATTGGAAGCGGTGACGCTTCCGCCGTAAAGCACCGTCACATTACCGGAAGTATCTTCGCTGTAAAGCTCTTTCAATACGTTCCTGATTATGGCGCAAACCTCTTCGGCTTGTTCGCTGGTTGCATTCTTCCCTGTGCCGATGGCCCAAATAGGTTCGTATGCTATAACAAGATTTTTTACCTGCGCGGCAGTCAGGCCAAACAATGCGATCTTGACCTGGTACCTTATCAAATCGGCTGTTATGCCCTGCTCGCGCTGTGCAAGAGTTTCACCTACGCAGACGATAGGTGTCAGCCCGTATTTGAATGCCGCATGCACCTTCTTATTGACAGTCTCATCGGTCTCGCCGAAATACTGCCTCCTCTCGGAATGCCCGATAATCACATAGCGGACGCCGAGCTCGGATAGCATCGGACCGGAAATTTCGCCGGTGTATGCGCCTTTTTCTTCCCAGAACATGTTCTGGGCCGCGACAGAGATATTGCTCCCTGCGGCGCTCTCAACCGCGGCCGGCAGGCAGACGAAGGGGACGCCTACTATGACATCGGCTTCGGCGCCGGCAACTCTGGGCTTGAGTGCGGCAACGAAATCGGCGGTCTCCTTGTATGTCTTGTTCATCTTCCAGTTACCGGCAACTTTTTTTTTACGCGGATTCTTATCCATCAATGCAGCAATACCCGGAAGCTCTATACCCTCCAGAAATTCAAGCGATGCTCCGCCGCCGGTGGAAATATGAGTGATCCTGTCGGCATATCCCAGCTGCTCAAGAGCCGCTGCGGTATCACCGCCGCCCACTATGGAAAGCGCTCCGGATTCTGCGACTGCCTTGGCAATTTCCAGCGTACCGTTAGCAAAATTCGGGAATTCGAATACTCCCATAGGGCCGTTCCATATGATGGTCTTGGCCTTTTTTATAACTTTCGAGAATTTCTCAATCGTGAGCGATCCGATGTCCATTCCCATCCAGCCGTCAGGCATGTCGTCGGAAGGCACATACTTATTCTCCGCATCGTTCTTGAATTCCTTCGCCACGATGCTGCCTATGGGCAGCATTATGGCAACACCTTTGTCTTCGGCCTTTTCGAGGATGTTCTTCGCCACATCTATCTTATCGGCTTCGCATATCGAACTCCCGATGTGGTAGCCTTTAGCTTTAAGGAATGTATAAGCCATCCCGCCACCGATAAGGATCGTATCGACCTTATCAAGCAGGTTCTCTATTACGCCTATCTTATCGGAAACCTTAGCTCCGCCGAGAATTGCGACAAATGGCGATTCAGGCTTGGTCAAAGCCTTGCCGAGGAATTGTATTTCCTTCTGGATGAGGAATCCGCATACCGCCGGCAGATATGACGCTACGCCGGCAGTCGAAGCATGGGCCCTGTGCGCTGTGCCGAAAGCGTCGTTGACGTACAGCTCAGCCATGGAAGCGAGCTCCTTGGCAAATGCGGGGTCATTTTTCTCTTCTTCCTTATGGAACCTGACATTTTCAAGTATCAGGACTTCCCCGTCTTTCAGGGCGGCGGCCTTGGACTTGGCATCCTGACCTATTACATCCGAAGCCATGATGACCGGTTTGCCGAGTAATTCAGAAAGTCTTGCCGCTGTGGGCTTCATGCTGAATTTGTCCTCAAAACCGCTTTTCGGCCTGCCAAGATGCGAAACCAGTATTGTCTTCGCCCCATGTTCCATAAGGTATTTTATGGTCGGGAGAGCGCCCACTATCCTCCTGTCGTCGGTGATTTTAAGATTCCCATCAAGAGGCACATTAAAATCGACCCTGACAAGGACTCTCTTACCTTTTACTTCAATATCCTCAATAGTCTTTTTATTCATCATACCCATAGAGACTGCCTCCTATTATAAGACCCACATGTCCCTGCTTATTTTGAATCAACTTTCGCCATATACAGGACCATATCCACTGTCTTGCACGAATAACCCCATTCGTTGTCATACCATGCGACAAGCTTTACGAAATTGTTATTCAGCGCTATGCCTGCCTTTGCGTCGAATATGCAGGTATGCGGATTGTGTATAAAATCGGAGGAAACAACTTCATCTTCCGTATAGGCAAGTATACCTTTCAATTCGTTCTCGGAAGCCTTTTTGACCGCCGCCTTGATATCGTCGTATGATGCGGCTTTTTCGAGCCGGCATGTAAGGTCGACGACGGAAACGTCAGCCACCGGCACCCTGAACGCCATGCCCGTCAATTTGCCGTTCATCTCCGGAATAACCTTACCCACAGCTTTTGCGGCGCCGGTAGATGAAGGGATGATATTGTAATCGGCTGCGCGTCCGCCGCGCCAATCCTTTTTGGAAGGGCCGTCGACGGTTTTCTGCGTAGCAGTGACCGCATGCACGGTTGTCATCAGACCTTCGATTATGCCGAATTTGTCATTCACAACTTTTACGAGCGGAGCAAGACAATTTGTCGTGCATGAGGCATTTGAAACCACGGTCATTTCCTTGGAGTATTTTTCATTATTGACGCCCATTACAAACATCGGAGCATCGCTTGAAGGAGCGCTTATTATTACCTTTTTTGCCCCTCCCTTAAGATGGGCCGATGCCTTCTCCAGTGTCGTGAATGCGCCTGACGATTCGATGACATATTCGGCTCCGCATTCCGCCCATGGGATCTCGGCCGGATCCTTTATGCCGTACACGCTTATAGGTTTGCCGTTGACTACGAGCTTATCGCCCTTGACTTCGATAGTCCCCTGGAATTCCCTGTGAACGCTGTCATACCTGAGCATATATTTCATATAATCGAGGTCGATAAACGGATCGTTTATGCCCTTGATTTCAACCTCCGGATTGTCTACGGCCGCCCTCAGAACAAGCCTTCCGATCCTTCCAAAGCCATTAATGCCTATTTTTACTGCCATATCACTACCTCCTGTATGTATTTGCCAGATTAATTTTCATCGTCTATTGTAAACTATTTCATATTCTATTTCAATAGCGCAAGGATAAATTAAACAAATTTTTAACAATCTCCCGACGCCCTATTTCAGCTAGCTATAATGTTATTTTTTACATGAATTCAACAAATATACCATGGCCTGATTCCCGGTTGGTTCCGGCCTAATTCCCGAAGCTTACGCCTATGCTTCTGGCAATCCTTATCAACTCCGAATCAAGCGGTACTGTTTTAAGCCTGCCTACCGCATCCTCGATCGGAACGGAGCTGATTTCATTCCCCCGAAGGCTGACCATGCGTCCGAACTTGCCTTCGGCTGCCAATTCCACCGCGGCAACCCCGAATCTTGTGCAGAGCACTCTATCATACGGATTAGGCCTGCCGCCTCTCTGGAGATGCCCCAATACAGTCACCCTGGTCTCAATGCCTGTCAACTTTTCTATCTCATCGGCGACTTTATTGCCAACGCCGCCGAGTCTCACAGGGTCGGGACTATCGGCTTCCATCCTGCATACGGTCAGATCTCCCCCGGCAGGTTTTGCTCCTTCGGCCACGACAAGTATGCTGAAGTGTTTGCCGGCATCCTTACGCTCTTGAATTTTTTGGGTGATCCTGCACATATCGAAGGGGATCTCAGGTATCAGGATCACGTCGGCGCCGCCCGCTATGCCTGCTTCAAGGGCAATCCAGCCCGCATACCTTCCCATCACTTCGAGGACCATTACCCGGTGGTGGGATTCCGCGGTCGAATGGAGTTTGTCGACCGCTTCCGTGGCCGTATCGACAGCGGTAATAAAACCGAATGTGAGGTCCGTTCCCGAAAGGTCATTATCAATTGTCTTGGGAACACCTACCACATTCATTCCTTTCCTGTGAAAATCCCTGGCGCTTGTAAGCGTACCATCGCCGCCTATCATTATCATGCAATCCAACCCAAGGGCTCTGACGTTCGCCATGACGGTATCCGACATATCCGCATACCCGTTTTTGTCGGACTCGTTGACTCTGAAACGGAATGGATTATCCCGGTTGGAAGTTCCCAAGATGGTGCCGCCTTTATCCAGGATACCGGACACATCGTTCGGGCCGAATTCCAAATAATCGTTCAATACCATCCCCCTGTAACTGTCCCTGAATCCTATAACCCTGCAGCCGTATCGGAACATCGCGGTCTTTACGACAGCTCTGAGCACGGCATTAAGACCCGGACAATCGCCGCCTCCCGTAATAACTCCGATTTTTTTAATCATGTTAAATTTCTCCCCCTTCTGCAGCCGCCTCGATAATTCCAAGCAATAACCGCACTGTTTTCACAAGATTATTAATGTCAACCCATTCGCGGCAGCTGTGCACATCCTCCATACCGACACTCACATTCAGCGAAGGAATTCCCTTTGAATTAAATATATTCGTGTCGCTGCCACCTCCGGTGGCATCGAGGATCATCTCAAAGCCTGCCTTATCCGTTGCTTTTTTGAATAGTCTGGCAATCGGGTCATCGCTGCTGATATTATACCCGGAATACATCAATTCTGTCTTAAAACCGACGCTTGCGCCATATTTTGCGGCCGACGCCTCAAAACGCTCTTTCATATGTCCGACCTGCTCCTCAAGCTTGGCGCGGTTGATGCTCCTTGCATCGCCTTTCATATTGACATGCTCACATACTATGTTGACCGCGGTTCCCCCTTTGATCAATCCTATGTTGGCTGTCGTCTCAAAGTCTATCCTTCCCAATTTCATTCCGGCCAGAGCATCTGCCGCCGCTTGTATGGCGCTGATCCCTTTTTCGGGCTCGATGCCGGCATGCGCAGCCCTGCCTTTTATATCAACTTCAATGATATATTGATACGGAGCGATAGCAGCCGCACAACCAACAGGTCCGCCGTGATCCATCACAAATCCGTAGTCGGCCTTGAATAATGAAAAATCCAGATTCTTGGAGCCGAAAAGGCCGATCTCTTCCGCTGCCGTAAAAACCAGAACAATGTCGCCGTGAGGTATGTCATTATCGTGGATTATGCGGATAACTTCCAATATACATGTTATTCCGGCGGCATCATCGCCGCCGAGTATTGTCGTACCATCGCTTGATACAATATCGCCTTTAATGGAGAAGCGCTTGGACTCACCGGGCACGACCGTATCCATATGGGCTGCGAACAGGATTGCCGGTATTTGAGAATCACCTTGCCCGGTACCCTTGACGCGGCATATGAGATTGCCTGTTTCCCCGTCTATGGCTGCTCCCGCGCCGTCTTCCAACACATCAAGGCCCAGCGCCTCAAGCTTTGATTTTATGTAGGAAGCCATCTTGCCTTCCTTCTTTGATAGGCTGTCGATACAAATCAGTTCAATAAATTGAGACAAGACCTTATCTCTTTCAACCAGACTGATGTAATTCATACCTTTTTACCTCTTTTCATAAAATTTCTCTGTTTGTTTTCACGGTCGAACAACAGATTAACCGGAAAAACCCGTTTGACCGCAACTGCCTTAGACGGGCAAAATTCCTGACAACAGAAGCATTTGATGCATTTCCTCCTGTCAAGGCGTGGTTTACCGCCTTTCAGCCTGATTATCCTGGCGGGGCACGATTGTTCACATTTGCCGCATCCTTTGCATTTGTCATATAAAAAGACCGGCTTCGGTTTTACAAGATTGGCTAAAAGCTTGAGGGCCCCTCTTTGAAAAAACTGGACGGAGTGTAATGTATCAATTTGCGGGACGTCATAATCATCTATAATGTTACCGTCGATGCCTGCGCCCAAAATGTTTATATCTTTTTGTGAGCAAGCGCAAAGCCCCCTTTCAAACGCTCTTCTTACAGTATATATCAACTGAGGGTCGATGCCTATGACTGCCGATGATGCGATATCTACTTCAAAACCGTCGCAACCGGCTATGATCAAGCCTATTTGCCTGCTATTCCCGGCGGTGGGTCCATTTCCTTCCATGCCCACCACTGCATCGACGATATTCAACGCAGGCTTTACCGCAAGAAAAGTATCGATCAAAACATCGGCGAACATGTCGTATTCGGACATCCTTAAGTGGTATTCGGCCTTGAGCAATCCCGGAACGGCTCCGAACATGTTCTTCACCGCGCATGAAAATCCCATCAGCCAATGTGTCTTGAGCTTGGGTACATTGATGATGACATCAGCCTCGGCAAGCGATTTTAAGACGGGTATCTTTTTCAGGTATAGAGCGCGGGGATTGTCGATAGTAATGCCGGTCATGTCGTAATCCAGCGCTGCGCCTGATTTTTCCGCGGCCTCCGACATACCGGTGGCACGGTAATAATCGGGCAGCATATCATTATTGAACAGTACTCCCGGGCTGTCTATAATGAAAGGCCGTCCTCCCGCTTCGGTCACCATCGAGGCCAATACCTCTATGATACCGGGATGAGTCGTCGCGGATTCATCCGGTGTGGCACGCCTCACGAGATTAGGCTTGAGCGCCACTCTGGATCCCTGCTTCACAAATGCCTTCATTCCGCCTATCAAGCCGATTGCTTCATCAAGAGCCGCCCTGATTCCGGGGATATCGTAATCCTTGCATTTTACAACCGCAACCGCGCACATAAACAATATTATACAGTGATTGACCAATAGCCGCAAATCATCGCTGCCAGTCGGACAATCTTCTCATCTGCCTGAGAACCCTAATCCAGAGGAATATCATATACGGGACGAAAGTCAGCAGAATAACCGTATTCTGGGATAATAGAATAAAATCATATATGCCGTGAAGTATAACAGGGGTAAAAAAAGCTGCTGTGAGCAGCCCGTGTTTGCGTTGTATGCCGGTGAACCGGGCAAGCCCGAAATAATAGCCCATCGACGCCCCAAACAACGCATGCGCCGGGACGGCGGTCAGCGCCCTGATTGCTGCCACGCCGGCTCCGCCGCTTACAGAATAAAGGATATTCTCAAGTGTGGCAAACCCAAGCGCGATGAAAACCGAATACACAATGCCGTCAAACATCTCGTTGAACTCATGATTCCTCCAGAAGAAAAAATAAAAAATAAGGA
>CAZCKQ010000024.1:0-13228 GCA_964499315.1 uncultured Eubacteriales bacterium
GTCGTTCAGAAGGGTCGACAGTACGCCGTCCGCATGGATTATCGCCGGAAGATTGGAAGGGCTTTAAAAATGGATATAAAGACGCAGGAACTTATTAAATCTATAGGTGATAAATTTGACCAACTCAGTAAAAGCCAGAAACTAATCGCCAATTATCTGATGTCTCACTATGACAAGGCTGCCTTTATGACGGCCGCAAGGCTCGGGGAAGCTGTGGGAGTGAGCGAATCTACGGTAGTCAGGTTTGCCGTGGAGCTTGGTTTCGATGGATATCCCAAAATGCAAAAAATGCTGCAGGAGTTGATAAAGAGCAAACTCACGTCGGTGCAGCGCATGGAAGTATCATCAACGAGGATAAATGAGCTGAATGTATTAAAAAGCGTTTTACAATCAGATATGGAAAAAATAAAGATTACTTTGGATGAAATCAGTCAGGAGGATTTCAACAATACGGTCGAATCTATACTATCTGCCAAGAAGGTATATATATTAGGCGTAAGGAGTTCTTCTCCGCTCGCAAGCTTTCTCGGATTCTATTTCAATCTTATTTTAGATAATGTCAGGCTTGTCCATACAACAAGCGTGAGCGAGATGTTCGAGCAGATAGTTCGCGCCGCAGCCGGAGATGTTGTAATAGGCATAAGTTTCCCCAGGTATTCAAAGCGGACGGTAAAGGCAATGCAATTTGTAAAGGCCCAGGGAGCCACCGTAATAGCTATTACAGACAGTTATGAATCGCCGCTTGCGCCTATTGCAGATTATTCTTTGATTGCAAGGAGCGACATGGCATCATTTGCCGATTCGCTGGTCGCGCCTTTAAGCGTGATCAACGCCCTTATAGCCGCTATTGGCATCAGAAGGAAAGACCAGATCTATGAGGTCTTTGATAAACTGGAAAGTATCTGGGATGAATACCAGGTTTATGAAAAATATGAAAATGCCGAACCACACAGGAAAGCCGACTATTGAATGAGCAGGAAGGTAGTAATAGCGGGCGCCGGTCCCGCCGGGATGATGGCGGCCATAACAGCAGCCAGGAGAGGATTGCAGGCAATTGTCCTTGAAAAAAACGCCCAAGCCGGCAAAAAGCTGCTTATAACCGGAAAAGGCAGATGTAATATCACGAATAATACCGATATTAACGGATTGATTAAAAACATACCCGGAAACGGAGTTTTCTTATATTCATCGTTCAGCAGGTTCGGGAGCAGAGAAATCATAGAGTTCTTCAGAAGCATCGGCGTTATGACGAAGGTTGAAAGGGGAGCCAGGGTTTTTCCCGTATCAGACGATTCCGGAGAGATCGCAAGCGCCATGTACCGTGCGGCTGTGGCTGCCGGGGTTCAGTTCATTTTTAATAACTGTATGGAGCCTGAAGATATAATTACAGTTAATTCAAGGATTAATGCAATATCTTTAAGAAAAGGGACTAAAATAGGTTGTGATTCGCTGATAATTGCGACCGGAGGAGCTTCCTATCCATCCACCGGTTCTACCGGAGACGGTTATGCCATGGCGTCAGCGCTCGGACACAGCATAACGCAAACACGACCGTCCCTCGTGCCTTTAAAGACCGCAGAAAAGTGGCCGTCGGAGCTTCAGGGCCTTGTCTTGAAGAATGCCGCGGTTAAACTTGTCGATGGCAAAGGCGTCACACTCTATAAAGATCTTGGCGAAGTGCTTTTTACGCATTATGGGATATCAGGTCCGGTTATTCTGAGCGCCAGCAGGCATCTGCATCCTTCGGGATGCGCGGGCGTCAGGGTCATTATCGACCTGAAACCCGCATTATCGTTGGAAAAGCTTCATGCCCGCCTTCAGCGCGATTTTCTCAAATATTCGAAAAAGATATTTGCCAATGCCCTCGATGACTTATTGCCGGGGAAAATGATACCTGTATTTATAAAACTGTGCGGAATACCTCACGATAAACCCGTCAATCAGATAAGCAGGTCAGAACGCCTGAAAGCCGCAACCATGTTGAAATCCCTTGAGCTGAGTATAACAGGCACAAGGGGATTTGGAGAGGCAATAGTTACCTCGGGAGGTGTTAGCATCAATGAAATCCAACCCTCGACCATGGAGTCCAAATTAATCAAGGGGTTGTTTTTTGCCGGCGAGGTAATGGATCTGGACGGTTATTCGGGCGGCTTCAACCTTTCCATCGCGTTTTCCACGGGCTATGCCGCGGGCAGCTTCTGTTGATATTGTTTACACCTGATAATTATTTTATAATGTTATTGTTATATGGGACAACGGAGAAAAAGTTGATGACGGAAACGGTATTTGGAAGCAAGGACATCGCCATTGCCGCGATAAGAATGGCTGTTACCGCGGACAGGCAAGCCGAAAAGCAATTGCAGAGCGAGTATTCGTCTATCGGAATACGCACCGCTGCCGCAGATTACGGAGGCGAATTCATAAACTCTGTTATGAAAATAGTCGAAAGGGCTGTGGTATCCTCAAAAAGAGAAGGCGTTATACAGGATACTCATTCCGAAGAAGGCGCTGTAGCCGGCGCGGCCAGGGAGGCGCTTTCACAGCTGATGCCAAAGGCGCTCGGGCTAAATGTCGGCGGCAAGATAGGTATTGCCCGTTATAGCGATCACATTGCCGTGGCAATCTTTTTCGGCATAGGGTTGCTTCACTTGAATGATATATCAATTGGTTTGGGACATAGAGTAGTTTAAACCGATCGGAGCAGCTTATGAAGGTAAGGGCAATAAGAGGCGCTATTACAGTTGACGCGAATACGGCCGAGGAAATCTCGCTTCGCACAAGGCAACTGCTCAAGCGTATGGAAGAAGACAATTCACTCCATAAAGAAGACTTAATCAGCATCATATTGTCGGTGACTTCCGACATCAACGCTTCATTTCCTGCGTCAGCCGCCAGAGAGGCAGGCTATGGGGATATTCCCCTTATGTGCACAAATGAAATCGATGTACCCGGCAGCCTGCGCAAATGTATAAGGATAATGCTCCACTTTAATACCGACAAATCAAATACTGAAGTAAGGCATGTCTATATGCGCGGGGCCCGAACCTTAAGGCCCGAATATGCAAGAATTGCGATTACGATCGACGGTCCCGGCGGCGTCGGTAAAAGTACCGTAGCCAGAGCGATTGCAAAAAGGCTCGGCATTACATATCTTGATACAGGTGCAATGTACAGGGCGTTTGCCCTCAAAGCCCTCAGATCCGGGATTGGTACGAAAGACCGCGCAAAATTGGCACAGCTTGTCAATCATATTGACCTGTCCATCGAGTATAAGGATGGAAACCAAAAAGTCATCCTGGATAAAAAAGACGTATCAACGGAGATCCGGCTGCCCGAGGTTTCGGTCGGCGCTTCGGACGTATCGGCAGTTCCTGAAGTGCGGCTGAAGATGGTCGAACTTCAAAGGAGGTTCGCGCGGAGCAGCAGCATAATCATGGACGGTCGCGACACCGGCACATACGTGCTTCCAAATGCCGATTATAAATTTTATCTTGTGGCCGACATCAATGAGCGGGCAAGAAGGAGATACAAGGAACAGATAAATAGCATACCGGAAATCAGTATGGAAGATGTCGTTAAAGACCTTGAATACAGGGATAATAACGACAGCCGGAGGCAACTGGCTCCGCTTTCCAAGGCGGAGGATGCCGTAGAGATTGATACCACCGACATGACGGTCGATGAAGTAGTCGGCAGGATCCTTGAAATTGTAAACCGGTAGGGAGCAGATGCGTATATGAAGTTTAGTGAAAGACATAATTTGCTGTATATCATTTTCAAGATAATTGGAAGGGCTTATCTTTCGCTTTTTTATAAGGTCGAGCACATCGGTCTTGACAACCTTCCGGGAAAAGGCGCTGCAATTATCTGTTCCAACCATTCAAGCCTTCTCGACATGTTCTTCATCGGATGCTGGATCAAAAGAAAAGTACATTATATTGCCAAAAGAGAATTATTCAAAAATCCCGTACTTGGCTATATTGTCACAAAACTCGGCGCTTTTCCCGTCAACAGGGGATACGCCGATATAAAATCTTTCAGGACGGCTTTGACTTTTCTTGAAAAAGAATGCATGATCGGTATTTTCCCCGAAGGTACAAGGGTAAACGAGAAAAACAGGAATACAATCCGGATAAGACCAGGGGTCGCAATGATTGCAATGAAATCGGGGGCTCCTGTCGTACCTGTCGCTATAAAAGGCAATTACCGGTTATTCGGCAAAATGAAGGTCATCTTCGGAAAACCCTTTATAATTGAAGCCGATGATAACAAAAAATATTCAGTAGATGAACTTACCGATATAAGTATCAATGTCATGAAACAAATATACAGGTTAGGGGAGGTATGAATTGGAGATAAATACCGCCCGCACCGCCGGTTTGTGTTTTGGAGTTGAGAAGGCTGTAAACGGCGTCCTTGGATTGATCGATAACGGTACCGAGAACATATGCACGCTCGGGCCTGTCATACATAACAATCAGCTGATCAGATACCTTGAAAGCAAAGGCGCCAGAGTGATTGGCAGCCTGGATGAAGCTGACTGTCATTCTTTCATAGTCATAAGGGCTCATGGCGTACCGCCTGAAATATATGATGAGCTTGCCCTTAAAAAACTGCAATATATTGATACGACCTGTCCGCATGTGAAGAAGATACACGATCTGGTAAAATCCAAGAAGGATGCGGGGTATAAGATAATTATAGCCGGTGATAAAGAACATCCTGAAGTCAGAGGGATAAACGGGTGGTGCGGTAATACCGCGGTTGTTCTGAAAACAGCCGATGAGGCTGCCGGCGCAAGTTTTGATCCTAATGATAAATATTGCATCGTAGCACAGACGACTATAACCAGGGACAGATGGAACGAAATCATTCCAGTCATAGAAAAAAAATTAAATAATCTTGAAAAATTTGATACAATATGTAGTGCTACTGAAAAAAGACTGAAAGAAGCCGTCAAGCTTGCCCGCAATTCGGATATATTCCTTGTGGTGGGCAGCGGCGAGAGTTCGAATACTCAGAAGCTTTATGAGATGTGTACCCGTTATTGCGACAAGGTATACTTGATAGAGTCTTCTGAAGACCTGAAAAAAATAAAGATCGATCCGGCAAGCAGGGTAGGCGTCACTGCCGGTGCATCTACGCCGGCATGGGTAATAAGGGAGGTTGTCGATAATATGACTGCGACAGGCAATGGTACCGATGACGGGTTCAACTTTCTTGAAGAGTTCGAAAAATCCATGTCCTCCATCCGTAATGGTGAAATCGTAAAGGGGAGGATTATAGGGTTTAATGGGAAAGAGGTATTTGTGGATATAGGTTATAAATCCGACGGGATTTTACCTATTGACGAGTATTCCGATGATCCGTTCTTTAATCCGCAGGCTTCTATCAAGGTCGGTGAAGAGATTGACGTACTCGTTGTAAAAGTAAATGACGGCGAAGGAAATGTGTTGCTTTCAAAAAGAAAAGTGGACGCGGCCAAAGGCATCGATGAGCTGGAAAAGGCCTTCAATGATCAGGCCGAAGTAAGCGTCAGGATATTTGAAACCACGGCCGGAGGAGTTGTGGCTGCTTTTAAAGGTGCCAGGATATTCATTCCCGCATCGCAGTTGGGTTTAAAATACATAAAGGAATTAAATGACTATATTGGCAAAGAGATAAACATCAGGATCATAGAATTCAATCAGCAGAAAAAGAGGATCATAGGTTCGCAAAGGGTAATTCTTGAATCTAAAAGGGACCATGATATCTCTGAATTTTGGAACCATATAGAAACAGGAAAAGTTTACTCCGGTACAGTAAAAAGCCTTGCCGATTTCGGGGCTTTTGTGGACTTGGGCGGCATTGACGGTCTGGTGCACCTTTCCGAGATTTCATGGAAGAAGATTAAACATCCGTCTGAGGTACTGAATATAGGAGATAAAATCGAAGTTAGTGTCATAGATTATAATAAGGAGAAAAAGAGGATTTCCCTGAAATTCAAGAAAGAAGAAGATGATCCATGGATTAGCGCTGCGGACAAGTACCATGTAGGTGACGTGATAAACGGTACGGTGGCAAGATTGGTCCCATTTGGCGCATTCATCGATATCGAAGACGGTCTCGAGGGTCTGGTGCATATTTCACAGATAACAGGCAAAAGGATTTCAAAGCCTGGCGAAGTCCTGAATTTAGGCGACAAAGTCTCCGCCAAAATAATTGAAATCAATCCTGAGGCAAAGAAGATCAATCTCAGCATAAGAGAAGCTGACATCAAGGTTGACGAGTAGTCGAAAACCCTTAAATATAAAATATAAAAAATGATGTTCAATGCTATTGACATTTCGATGGTATTTGCTAAAATGTGTTTTGTTGAAATCCCAAATTTCAAATAAGGAAAGGTTGCTGATAATATCTGAAAACTTGAAGGGGGATATTGCAATGAGTGTTTTAGGCCGTCATATACTGGCAGAGATTTATGGTTGCGATGCCTCAATCCTGAATGATTGCAGCTTGATTGAACAAATAATGGTTGATGCGGCAAAAGCTGCAGGAGCAGAAATAAGAGAGGTAGCGTTCCATAAATTCAGTCCCCAGGGCGTCAGCGGTGTAGTAGTGATATCTGAGTCGCATTTATCCATCCATACATGGCCGGAACTGAAATATGCAGCAGTAGACGTTTTCACATGCGGCGAAAGAGTGAATCCATGGGATGCATGCAATTACTTGAAAGCAAAGTTCAAAGCCAGTAATATGGCAGCTAATGAAGTAAAGCGTGGAATATTTGAAGAGTGTGACAAGACAGCTGTACTTTAATAGTATCAATTTTGATTTATTTGAATATAAAGAGCGTGTAATACCGGTACAACACGCTTTTATATTTTTTGCAGTTGAATTTCACAAGGTTGAAATTGATACTGATATTTAGTAGAATTAAAGAGTTGTTATCCGTGAGCGAGAGTGGTGGAATTGGCAGACGCGCTAGATTCAGGGTCTAGTGGCCGCAAGGTCATGCGGGTTCAAGTCCCGCCTCTCGCACCATAGACTGTACGAAATCCCGCCTCGACGGCGGGTTTTTTGCAGTATTTGCACCCAAGTGTGCAATTTTTATCAGCACACTACTCAATATTTTGCACACTCCACATTTGGAATGAAATAATGTGACTAATAGTAGATTATTTCCAGATATATGTTATTATAAATAATATTATATAGAGGTAGTACGTATGTATAATTTTGAATTGTGCGACTCATTTTTGTCCAATGAGGAAACCAAGGTTTTCAAAGACTATCTGGATCAATACCATGTGGACGAGGGCATTTGGGACGTATATGCACTGCTTTTCAAATCAGCTGTGAAAGGTACAACCCCCTTGATTTTAAAGGCATATGAAGGTTCAGAACTATGTGGAGCCGCAATTCTGATAAAATGCTCCCGATACGGCAAATCGCTTTTTAATAACAAACTGCTTAGCGGTTTTTTTAACGCAATAGGGCCACCGTTATTTCTATGGATGAAATTCGGTTGCTGCATGGATATGATGTCAAACCCGGGATTTGTTAAGAATCCCGAAAAGGCTGAAGTGATACATGCTGCAATGGCCCGATATCTCGGAAATCGTACGTTTACAACCATGATCTATGATTATACAGACAATCGCCACCAGTACCCCGGCGCATCCATTTTGCCTGCACTGCCGCATGCTTTGGTTGATACCGAAGGCATGAAAGATATTAATGATTACACCAAGCGGCATAAAAACATTAAACGCAAGATGAATATATTCCGCAATAACGGCGGCACATTCGAGATCGTCTCCGGCGTAATGCGCGATGAAGATATTTCCCCGTTAAAAAAGTGTTTTATTTTAACGGCTGAAAACAGCGTTACTTATCTGCCTTACCAAGACTTATATCTTAACGCGGCTCTGAAGACGAGCAGCACACTTCTGAATAATGTCTATTATTTTGTAGCCAGGCTTGATGGAAAATTTCTTGGATATCAGGCAGCAATAAAGACCGGTAACTGTCTGAATGCGCTGCATGGGGCATTTGATCGGGGACGGGATACGACGTACCACTGTTATGATATCCTATTTGTAATTATGACGGAATTTGCCATAGAGAACGGATTGTTGAGCATTGACTACGGCGCTGTTCTCAATACAACAAAGCAAAGAATGGTAAATAAGATCATACCTATGTCATATTTTATATACAGCAGATATCCTCTTATTCAGAAGTTTCTCAATTGGATGTTAAGGAAGACAAAGATCCAGAGGGGAAAACAGATGAATTACATAACGGAGATCCCGGTTATTGAGACCCCGGTTATGGAGAAAATATTGTAAGGGGCAACGATGCATATGAACGATAAACTCCATGAATTCAAAAAGTACATAAGCAGCCGGAAAGTAGCCGTGCTTGGGCTTGGTATCAGCAATACGCCTCTCGTAAGATATCTTGCCGGTCTTGGCGCAGATATCACAGTATTTGACAAAGCGGATGAAAACGCGTTAAAAGATAATATAAGCCTGCTTAACCGATACGGGATAAAATACAGGTTGGGCAAGGATTACCTGTCATTTCTCGAAGGCTTCGACGTGGTATTCAAGACTCCCAAGGTCAGGTATGATATCAAGGAACTTATAGCAGAGAAAAAACGCGGCGCGTTTATCACATCAGAGATCGAGACCTTTATGCGGCTCTGTCCCGCTAAGATCTATGGAATAACCGGAAGCGACGGAAAAACCACAACAACCACTATCATATACGAGCTGTTGAAGTCCCAGGGATACAAATGCTGGCTCGGCGGTAATATCGGAATACCACTTCTCGGGAAGATTGACGATATCAAGGCCGACGATCTTGTAGTACTCGAACTTAGCAGTTTTCAGCTTCATAATATGAGCATAAGCCCGACGGTTTCCATCATAACCAATTTATCGCCTAACCATCTTGATGTGCATACGTCAATGCAGGAATATACCGACGCCAAGAAAAACATCTTTCGGCATCAAAAAGCAGGCGATTTAGCGGTGCTGAACTACGATAATAGTATCACGAGAGATATTTCGTCTGAAGTCCTTTCTGAACTGAGATTCTTCAGCACGACATCGCATCTTGAAAACGGGGTATGCCTATACGGTGACGATATAGTATTTAATAATGGTAAGCGTTCTGAACAGTTATTAAATCGAAAAGATATTTTACTCCCGGGCGTTCATAATCTTGAAAACTACCTTGCCGCAATTGCCGCGGTTGCAGGAACAGTCGAAAAGAGGAATATCCTGAAGGTTGCACACGAATTCTCAGGCGTTGAGCACAGACTCGAATCCGTAAGGTCACTTAACGGAGTAAGATTCTATAACGACTCTATTGCAACCAGCCCTAACAGGACAATCGCTGGACTCAATTCATTCGAGGGCAAAGTGATTCTGATTGCGGGCGGAAAAGACAAAAATCTTGATTTTAAACCTCTCGGCAATGTCATTTTGCAAAAAGTGAAGGCGCTTGTCCTCATTGGCGAGACAGCGGCTCAAATAGAAGCATCGCTCATGGATGCCATTGATGCGAGGCGACGCGATGAAAAGACGGCAGGAGAAATGCCTGCATTAATACCTATACTGAAATGCGCCTCTTATGAAGAAGCCGTACAAAAAGCATATTCATGCTCGGCTCCAGGCGATGTGGTAATCCTTTCACCGGCAAGCACCAGCTTCGATATGTTCAAAAACTTTGAGGAACGCGGCAACTTGTTTAAGAAGATAGTCCTGAGCCTGACTGAATAAAACACTATTGGTCAAAATATCAAGTAATGGGCGCGCTTGAAACGCATAATCTGATTTTTTCGCATATTTATACGTTAAATACATCATAATGCCGTATAATCATACTATTAATAGGAACTAATGGTAATTACTTGCCCCATTTCTTGAAAAAATGGACAGATAGACTAATATAAATAAAAAGAAAGCTTTCGGACAATCTGTGGTGGAGGGGGATGGATTTGAACCATCGAAGTCAGTGACAACAGATTTACAGTCTGCCCCCTTTGGCCGCTCGGGAACCCCTCCATTAATCGGTACGTATAATCTCAATACATGGCCATTTAATATTTTAATGCTGGTGGGCCTTCAGGGACTTGAACCCCGGACCAACCGGTTATGAGCCGGTCGCTCTGACCAACTGAGCTAAAGGCCCGTTGAATGACAGAGAATAGTATACTCAAAAAACCCATCTTCGTCAACATACGACGAAAATATTATTGGAACGTATTTGAATACCGAAGGCAGCAAATAATAATTGCTGAATATATGATCAGAATGATATTTGACACTATCAGTAAGATTAAAAGCCAGGAAAACATGAAACAAATGCTGGCGTTCCTGTCATCGCTTACTATCGTATCCGGATATGAAAGGGACTCGATTCCAAAAATCAAGGACCTCTTTGCCGGTTTCTGCGGCAATGTCAATACTGATAAAAACGGCAATATCATATCAACGTTTTATTCGGATGATTCATCAGCCAAGAAGATTCTTGTGACGGCGCATATGGATGAAGTCGGTTTGATTGTGACCCGGATCAACGAACGCGGTTTCATAAGCTTCGTACCTGTCGGAGGGGTAGATGTTGAGATGCTTACTGCGCAGGAGGTGGTCATCCGCACCAAAAACCGGCTTATATCCGGAGTCATAGGGGCAAAACCGCCTCATCTGATGAGTAGTGATGATGATAAAAAGCAATTAGCTCCCGAAGACATGTCCATCGATACCGGACTTGCTTACGATCAGTTAAAAGCAGATGTCTCCATTGGAGATCCGATCAGCTTCAAATCCGGTTTCAGAGAGCTTTTCAATAACCGGGTCTCGGGAAAGGCGCTTGATAACCGCTCGGGACTGGCTGTGCTGCTCGAGTTGGCGCGAATCCTTCACTTTATGGAGTATAACGGCGCGCCAATCAAAAACAACATTATATTAGCTGCTACGGTGCGTGAAGAATTTGATCTTGCAGGTTCAATAACCTCAGCATATAACGCCGCCCCTGATATCGGAATAGTGATCGACGCTTGTCATGCGGATATGCCGGATATTCCAAATGACGAAACCTGTTTGCTCGGTAAAGGGCCAGCGATAGGAGTAGGACCCATACTTGATAAGACGCTGACGCAATCTTTTATACAAATTGCATCAGATTTGGATATTCCGTATCAGATGGATGCGGAACCCTCAAATACCGGAACAGAGGCATGGGCATTGCAGGTATCAAGGCACGGCGTCAGAACGGCCTTATTGTCAATTCCCTTGAGATATATGCATACACCTGTTGAAGAAGTGCAGATAGACGATTTGTTAAATACTTTGAAACTCCTGACTGCTTTCCTTATGCTCAATAAAAAGGCAGGTGCGTAGCATATGTTTTTTCTTGAGCGTTTGACTACAATCGACGGTGTCTCCGGAAATGAGGACGAAGTCAGGCGTTATATATCCGAAACAATCGTCGGTTTTATCGATCCTGCATCAGACAGGGTGGAAACCGACACAACCGGAAACCTGATCATCAAAAAATCCGGTACGAAGCCGCGGTTCAAAGTCATGGTATGCGCGCACATGGATGAAGTAGGTCTGATGATAACCGGATATGATGACTTTGGCTATCTAAGGTTCAGGACTGTCGGCAATATCGACCAAAAGATCCTGCCGGGCAAAAGGGTGAGGATCGGCAATGCAGCAATTAACGGCATAATCGGAATTAAACCTGTACATTTCAAGAAATCAGGTTCCGCTGTTGATCATTCGGCAAATAATATTAATAATCCCAATAAGATGTACATCGATATCGGCGCGCAAAACCGCGACGAAGCGCACAGCAGAGTTAAAATCGGCGATTACGCGGCGTTTGATACTTCGTTCGAAATGCTCGGGGATGATTGCGCCAAGGCAAAAGCCCTGGACGACAGGTCAGGTTGCAGTGTCCTGATGGATATCCTCAAGGAGCGATACTCATTCGACCTTTATGCATGTTTTACGGTACAGGAAGAGATAGGTCTCAGAGGCTCGGAAACCGCGGCATATACCATCATGCCGGATGTGGCGTTCGTAATTGAAGGTACGACATGCTTTGACGTACCGAATGCCGATGAAGATGAATACGCGACCATGCTTGGCAGAGGTACGGCGATTACGGTCATGGACAAGGGTTGCTTTCCGGACAGGAACCTGCTAAGTTTTATCCGCGCAACAGCTCATAAATACGGATTGCCTATGCAATACAGACAGACGACTGCCGCCTCAAACGACGCCTCTTCAATACAGAAAAGCAGGTCTGGCGTCAAGGTTGCTTCGCTATCGGTGCCATGCAGATATATCCATTCGCCGGCGTCAGTATTGTCGGTACGCGACCTCGTGAGCTGCAGGCAATTTCTTGACAAGATATTGAGAGAGCTGAGCGATGATCAGGAGAGGATAAGGATGATCAAAGACGGAGGTGCGGTTTTTGTTTGATTTAATAAAAAAACTCGCGGGTGCTTTTGGAGTTTCGGGATGCGAACAGCCGATAAGAGAATTAATTAAAAATGAAATCATTGATTACGTCGATGATATTAGGGTTGACGCAATTGGCAATCTTGTAGCGCTGAAAAAGGGGAACTCCGATAGAGATAGAAATAGAATCATGGTATCAGCCCATATGGACGAGTTTGGAGTGATAATCACACATATAGACGACAATGGCTTCATCAGGTTTTCGAGCATTGGAGATCTGACCCCTTTCCTTCTCGTTTCAAGAAAAGTGGCATTCATGAACGGCATTAACGGTATAATCTATCATGAGGACAAGGTAAAAGACCTAAAGGATCTGAAGTTGTCAGAGCTTTACATCGACATAGGGGCCGGCTCCGATATAGGCGCCGGCTCCGACGACGGTACAACTTCTCCGTTGAATATTGGAGACACGGCCGCTTTCCCGGGAGAGACCTTCCGGCAGGGAGGATTAATCATGTCGGGAAATCTTGATAACAGGGCCGGATGCGCTGTGCTTATCAAATCTATCAAGAGTCAGGTACAACACGACGGCGATATCTATTACGTGTTTACGGCACAGAGCCGGCTGGGGTTGCTCGGCGCGGCAACAGCAGACTATTCCGTGGCGCCTGATTATTCAATAACAATTGACGCATAACCGACAAAAGACATACCGGGTAACAAAGCATCAGGTTTAAAGTGCGGTTCCGGTCCTGCTGTCA
>CAZCKQ010000025.1:0-13201 GCA_964499315.1 uncultured Eubacteriales bacterium
ATTCGGTGCTCCATCTGCCTGCCATCGCGAATGAGACCGGCTTCATAATAAACCATGACATCACCAACGAAACAAGCCGCAGGGTCCCCAACCTCTGCAAGCTCTCTCCGGCCGGGCACCACCATGTACAGGACCTGTACGAGGCAGGAGGGGTGCAGGCGGTGATGAACGAACTGACAAAGAAGGACTTGCTGCATCTAAAGCTGAAGACAGTTACCGGCAAGTCGGTCGGTGAAAACATAAAGGATGCAAAAGTAAGAGATTACAGCGTCATAAGAAAGATCGACGAGCCATACAGCCCCACGGGTGGCATAGCCATACTCAGAGGCAATATCGCCAAAGGCGGGGCTGTGGTGAAGCGTTCGGCGGTCGCACCCGAAATGCTTGTGCACAAAGGCCCGGCAAGGGTTTTTGATTGTGAAGACGACGCAATAAAATCCATTTACGAGGGCAAAGTAAAAAAAGGCGATGTTGTGATAATAAGGTACGAGGGGCCGAAGGGTGGTCCGGGCATGCGGGAAATGCTCGGTCCTACATCCGCCATCAGCGGTATGGGCTTGGACAAGGACGTGGCGCTGATTACGGATGGCCGTTTTTCGGGCGCTACGAGGGGCGCGGCAATAGGACATGTTTCCCCCGAAGCGGTTGAAGGCGGAAATATTGCGCTGATACGCGAAGGCGACATTATCAGCATAGATATTCCGGCAGGAAAACTCGACGCTGAAGTACCCGACGATGAGTTCGCAGCAAGAAAGTCCTCATGGACGCTGCCGGCTCCACGGATAAGCACCGGTTATCTCGGGCGGTACTCCAGGCTGGTTTCGTCGGCCGACAGAGGCGCTATTTTTGCGGAAAGGCGGGTTTGACAGCATGAAGCTGACAGGAGCTGATATTTTCGTAGAATGTCTGAAAGAGCAGGGTGTGGACACCATTTTCGGATTTCCGGGCGGTTCCGTGCTCAATATTTATGATTCGCTTTATAAGGCGAGCGATAAGATAAGGCATATACTCACATCCCATGAACAGGGCGCGACTCATGCCGCCGACGGATATGCGAGGGCAACGGGCAAGACGGGCGTATGCCTTGCGACGTCGGGTCCGGGCGCGACGAACCTTGTTACGGGCATTGCGACCGCGTATATGGATTCGGTGCCCATGGTCGCCTTCACCGGGCAGGTGGTCACATCGCTGCTGGGTAAGGATTCTTTTCAGGAAGTCGACATCGCCGGTATAACGATGCCTATCACCAAACACAATTTCGTTGTTAAGAATGTGGACAAACTGGCGGATACGATACGGCAGGCATTTGCCATAGCGAGGTCCGGCAGGCCGGGGCCTGTTCTTGTCGATATATGCAAGGACGTCACCGCTCTTCAGGCGGAATATACGTTCAAACCTGCCGTCCCGGATGTGGCTCCGGATATGACCCCGGATATGACTCCGGGTACGATCCCCTCCGATGATGAAATAAGCGCGGCGGCGGACCTTATTAATAATTCAAAAAAGCCGTTCATCCTGTCGGGAGGCGGAGCATCCATAGCCGGCGCCTCGGCCGAGGTTCTGGAGCTTGCTGAGAAGGCGGGGATACCGGTGTCGACGTCGCTTATGGGATTGGGATCATTTCCCGGCACGCACGAGCTTTTTACGGGATTGATGGGGATGCACGGGACGCGCACGTCCAATATTGCCGCGTCGGAATCGGATCTTTTCATCGCAATCGGCGCCAGATTCAGCGACAGGGTGACAGGAAATGTGAATAAATTCGCTTCCGGCGCCAAAATAATACATATAGATATCGACCCGGCGGAAATAAGCAAGAACGTGAATGTGGACATTGCCCTTGTGGGAAATATAAAATCCATACTCAAGCAGCTGAATGCAAGGGTCGGAAAGCGGAAAAACACGGAATGGAACGACAGGATCCGCGCGATGAAAGCGGAGTATCCTTTGAAATATGCCGACGACGGGGTACTGAGGCCGCAGTATATTGTGGAGCGGATATATGCGCTTACCGAAGGCAAGGCGCTGATAACCACCGAGGTCGGACAGAACCAGCTCTGGGCGGCGCAGTTTTACAAATATACCGAGCCGAGGCAGTATATATCGTCGGGCGGTCTGGGAACCATGGGCTATGGACTTGGCGCATGCATAGGCGCGCAGCTGGGAAGGCCGGATAAAAAGGTGATCAATATAGCCGGGGATGGCAGTTTCAGGATGAATTGCAACGAGCTGGCGACAGCGGTGGAGTACAAGCTGCCGATCATCATCGCGCTGCTGGACAACAGGGTGCTTGGGATGGTCAGGCAGTGGCAGGACCTCTTTTACGGCAAGAGGTATTCTTCCACGACTATCGACAGGGCGACGGATTTCGTAGCCCTTGCAAAGGCATACGGCGCCATCGGCATCAGGGTCGAAAATCCGTCCGAGGTGGACGGGGCGGTGGCCAGAGCGCTTGAGTCCACAAACACGCCTGTCGTGATAGATTTCATGATAGACAGGGATGAAAAAGTGCTTCCAATCGTGCCGCCGGGAGCGCCGATCGATCAGATAATCGATCAGATAATAGATGACTAGTATCAAAGATATATACCGGAATCCGGAAGAGTATAAAGGCAGGCCGGTCACGGTCTGCGGCTGGATAAGGACCATCAGGGATTCAAAGACGATAGGTTTCATTGAATTGAATGATGGTTCATTCTTCAAAAACCTGCAGATAGTATTTGAAGAGTCGAGGTTGCCGAATTTCAGGGAAATTTGCAGCCTGAACGCAGGCAGCGCGCTGAGAGTAACGGGCGCGCTCGTAGAATCTCCCGGAGCAAAGCAATTGTTTGAAATATCGGCCCAAACGATAGAAGTGGAAGGCGGAAGCGTTCCGGAGTATCCCCTTCAGAAAAAACGCCATACCATGGAATACCTCAGGACGATAGCCCATCTCAGACCACGCGCCAACACATGCGCCGCCGTGTTCAGGATAAGATCGCTTGCGGCATATGCGGTACACAGGTTTTTTCAGGAACGGGGATTCGTCTACGTCAATACTCCGATAATCACTTCAAGCGATTGCGAAGGGGCCGGCGAGGCCTTCAGGGTAACGACCCCCGATCCGGACCATGATTTCTTCGGCAGGCCGGCCAACCTGACGGTGAGCGGCCAGCTTGAGGGCGAGGCTTTTGCGATGACTTTCGGCAAGATTTACACATTCGGCCCCACTTTCAGGGCTGAGAATTCGAATACGCCCCGTCATGCGGCAGAATTTTGGATGATCGAACCTGAAATCGCTTTTGCGGATATAAATGATGATATGGATTTAGCCGAAAATATGGTAAAATATATTATTAGCTTCTGTTTGGAGGAAGCTCCGGAGGAAATGCAGTTTTTTAATGCATTTATAGACAATGCATTGCTTCAAAGGCTGCAAAACGTACTGGATTCCGATTTTGAGCGTATAACTTATACAGAGGCTGTCGATATCTTACAAAAGAGTGGCAGGCAATTCGAATATCCTGTAGAATGGGGTTCGGACCTGCAGACCGAGCATGAGAGGTTTCTTACTGATCTTGTATACAAGAAGCCTGTTTTTGTAACGGATTATCCGAAAGATAAAAAGGCATTTTATATGCGTCTCAACGATGATGAAAAGACCGTGGCTGCCATGGATCTGCTTGTGCCGGGAGTCGGCGAGATTATCGGCGGCAGCCAGAGGGAAGAGAGATTGCATGTCCTTGAAAAAAGGATGGATAATGCTGGGTTAAATAAGGAAAATTACTGGTGGTACCTTGATTTGCGCAAATACGGCGGCGTAAAGCATGCCGGTTTCGGACTCGGGTTCGAAAGAGCCATCATGTACCTGACCGGAATAAACAACATCAGGGATGTAATACCTTTCCCGAGGACGCCGGGAAATGCGGAGTTTTAATCTGCTCAGGAGGTTATGAAGGATGTCCGACAATATTGAACAGGAGATTCCGGCGGACAAGCTCAGGATATCGGAAGAGGTCATCGAGACCCTTGCCGGCGTGGCGGTTTCTGAAGTCGGAAGCGTATCTTCGGCGGGCAGCGGTGTTGCAAACGGAATTGCCGTGATAATCGGCAAGAAGACCTTTGCAAAAGGCAGAAAAGCAGAAATAAACGGCAACGACATAAAGCTGGAAATATCCCTCCTGGTGAATTACGGTACTAAAATTCATGTCATCACGAGACAAATCCAGGACAGGGTGCGTGAAACGCTGGAGGATTCGACCGGAATGAAGGTTTCCGAAGTCAATATACATGTGACAGGCCTTGTATTCGACAAAGAACACAGAAAGGAAGAGGCTCCTGAAGAGGCGTCACATACCTGATATATGAAGAA
This sequence comes from uncultured Eubacteriales bacterium, assembly GCA_964499315.1. GTDB lineage: Bacteria > Bacillota > Clostridia > Acetivibrionales > CAYWGM01 > CAYWGM01. The sequence goes on from CAZCKQ010000025.1 coordinate 4,352, forward strand.
ACTTTTTTTGAATTTTGTGATTATAATATCGTCCGCAGTTGTCCTCATAATCCTGATGTTTTTTACCAGCGGGGTCGATGAGGTAGTCAAACTGCTTGTGAATGCCAGATATGAATGGATTGCCACCGCGTTTATCTGCATGCTGATATATTGGTTCCTTGACGGCATGATCCTGCATACGATAGCATCGGCCATGTCTGAAAGGCAGCCGGTCAGAAACACGATGAAGGTCACTATGATAGGGCAATTCTTCAACTGCCTTACGCCGTTCGGTTCGGGGGGACAACCGGTGCAGATATATCTGATGGCCAAAGACGGCGTCAATACGGGCCATGCGGCATCCATCGTCATAATAAAGTCTTTGCTCCACCAGGTCATAATCGTCATGTACACGATAGCGGCATTCATATCCGTAGGCGCTTTTTTTCATAACCGTGTACCCCAGTTTTACCTGATATATCTTGCCGGACTTACGATCAACGTCCTGTTTCTGCTTTTCTACGCCTTGTTCTTGCTGAGGAAGGATACCGCGGGAAAGATACTGTTGTTTGTAGTGGGCATTCTCAAATGGCTCAGGGTGCTGAAGGATCCCGAGGGGATAAAGGCGCGGATAGAAAACGAGTTGAAAAGCCTCAACAACGGGGCTTCCGTGATAAGGCACAACTACGGCGTTATGTTCAAATTGCTCATACTTCAGGTCGTTCAATACACATTTTATTTTGCGATACCGTTTTTCATCTTCCTCGCAATCGAAAAAGGCTTCGTAAATTTCTGGAGCATGGTCGCGGCGCAGTCCATTGTCACCATGATCCAGCTGCTGGTACCTTCGCCGGGCTCCATTGGAGGGGCCGAGGGCGCGAGTTACCTCTTCTTCAGTCTGTTTTTCAGGGCGAATATAATCATTCCGGTGATACTTATCTGGCGTATAATCACTTATTACTTCAGCATATTGGCCGGAGGCATATTCAGCATGCTTTCACCTGAAAAGCCGTTGACGAGAACGAATTGAGAAGTGAGAAGCGGGTATCGGGGAGCGGGAAACACGGGACGGGAATAGAGAAGTAAGAAGGGCGGTAGGATTACAGTTGATTTTCGGTCAGTTTGGTGATTCATACGAGCCGGTTCTGGATGGCGTGACGAACGTCATAAAAAACTATGCTTACTGGCTTAGCAAAAAGTACGGCAGATGCTATGTCGCTGCGCCTTTTTATCCCGGATACCAAGATGAAGAAGGCGATTTTGAGGTCATCCGTTTCTTCTCAACCGCATTCCCAATAAGAAGGCCGTACCGCGCGGGATTCCCCATGCTGGATTATAGATTTTACACAAAAATGCGGAAGATCCCTTTTGATCTGCTGCATACGCACAGCCCGTTCACATCGGGTATCAAAGCGTTTCAGATAGCAAGAAAAACAGGGGTGCCCATCATCGCAAGCTTTCATTCAAAGTATTACGATGATTTTGCGCAGGCATTCAAAAACGAAAATATCGCCAAATTCCTGACCAAAAGGGTTGTTGATTTTTACGAGTCGGTTGATGCCGTCTGGGTTCCCAATGATGTTACAAGGAATGTCCTGATCGACTATGGTTGTAAGAGAAATATAGATATCGTGCAAAACGGCACCGATTTCGACACAATGCCGGTTGCGGAGCATATAGCCCGTGAAGTAGCGGATTTGTACGGGATATCGCCTGAAGACACGGTCTTCATTTTTGTCGGGCAGCATATCAGGCAAAAGAATGTCATGCTGTTGATCAATTCCCTGCATGAGCTCAAGAAATCAGGCGTCGGCTTCAAGATGTTTTTCATCGGGACAGGGAACGCGGAGAACGATATGAAGCGGCTTGCAGATAAGCTTGATTTGAACCGGGAAATCAGGTTCCTCGGCGTGGTAAGTAACAGGTCATATCTGAAGGGCTTGTATTCAAGAGCAGACCTCCTGCTCTTTCCCTCGATGTACGATACTTCGGGATTGGTAATCAAGGAAGCCGCCGCCTGTGGCTGCCCGGCGCTGTTAATTGAAGGCAGTACTGTGTCGGAAGGTGTTATAGACGGCAGCAACGGCTTCTTGGCTGAAAACAACCACAAATCATATGCCGCAAAAATCAGGCAGATAATTGAAAATAAGGCGTTGCTGCGCGACGTGGGCGTCAATGCGCGCAATACAATTTATAAAAGCTGGGAAAGTATAGTGGATGAAGTTTATCAGCGCTATATAGATATCAAAAAAAGTCTCAAGGCAGTTCCCGTCAAATACAAGCCGCGTTTTTTCCTGTCAAAATAACTTACATCCGAGACATCAACATCAGGTAACACAAATCGGAGATGTTGAATAATATGAATTGTATTCAGCGCTTTGATTCAGGGGGTGAAAAAAGGATGTCAGATAGACTCGGTTTTTTCAACAACTGCAACTGTATCATCTGGATAATAATTGCAATAATTATTATCTGTTGCTTATGTCCTGGAATTTTCGGGGGCGGCGGTATCTGCAGGGAATAATCCTGAAGATGTACAGTGACCATGGGCTTTTCCGGCCTCAGGACGAAACCGGAAGGTTTTGCCGGGGATCGGAAAGCCCTTCTTTTTTTCAAAAGCCCTTCTTTTTCTGTAATCAGCCTGCATCAGTATTTTTCAGCAGTTCCATCGCCCGACCCCATTTATATGCCGATGCCCTGCTGAATTTGAATATGAATTTATACAGCGCCTTGTCGTAATAGAATTCGAATTGGTTGTTGCGTTGGATATTTGCCCCTTGTATCTTGTCCATTTCATAAACAAGATGGTCGCCGATGAGCGTGTCGAAGGTTATCCTGTCTTTGTACAAAGACAGTTTTCCTACCCTGAAATCCTTCATCGGGATCATTCTTCCGCCTATCTGCAGGAAGATGTTTGAATCTTCAAAAAAGGCCTTGTCCGATCCGCTCATGAGCAGCTCCCTCAGCTGCTCCACCTGCCAGATATCCCAATCGTGCGGGTTATCAAACCTGTCGCAATTCCGGATAAAGCCGTACTCGTCGTACTTTGCATTGAAATTGCATGACGTGCATTTGATGGTATCATTACATGTCCTTAAAACATCTATCTTCTTGCATACGGGGCATGTGAAGAGGAACAGCTCTATCCTTTCGGCGAGTCTTTTGCCTTTGAACGATATCATTTCCTTCCTCTGAAAATCATACTCGTCATATTCGAGCGCATCCGCAATTCTGTCGTATATCTCGTCGGACGTCAGTGATTCAACATCTTGTTTGTTTATAACAATCCTGTAATAAGAATCTATCCTGCCCGTCCTTGAACGGGACGCCCACCTGGGGTATGAGAGGTACGCGCCTTTGGATACGACCGTCACAACGGGGAGTTTGAACGACTTTATCAGCTTTGCGGTAGGATACAGTAATTTCAGGGTTTTTCCGTCCCAGTTCCTTCTGCCTTCCGGGTATATCCCTACGATATCATTATATTTCCTTGTAACTGTCAGCATTGAGGCGACAGTAACGGCGTCAGAAACGAATTTGGTCTTGGGAATGGAGCCTACCAGGCTGAGCAGCCATCGAAGCACCGCGCTTCTGAAATACTCGTCGGAGGTGACGAAGTATACCGGATACTTGAAGAAAATCGATATGATAAAGGGATCCCATGCATTTGTGTGATTCGCCAGCACGATATAAGGCGGTTCAAGGCCATCGACACCGTTTTCGTCAAAGAACCTCAGGTTGAATTTGTTTATCAGGTAAGCGCCGACCGTGGCTTTAAGAAACCTGTTAAAAAGTCGTCCTGCCTTCTTTACTTTATATTTCATAGGTCTAATTTTACATAAAAACCATTAAAAAATAAAGGAATTATTATGCGAATTTAATTTAGGTATTTAATTTATTTATGCATCTGCTATAATTAGTTAAGTATTTTTTAGCGCAGGGGAAGTGATTGGTTTGGATGACCCTTTACCCGGGCCGCGATACAAGGTCGGTCTGGCATATAACCTCAAAAAAGGCATCAGGTCGGAAATCGAGGATGTCGAGGCGGAATACGACACCACCGATACGGTCGAAGCAATCAGGCAAGTGCTTGAAGATCTAGGTTGCAAGGTCGAGATGCTTGAGGCCGATAAGGGTTTTATAACGAATCTGCAAAAAGCCGGGCCGGATATAGTCTTCAATATCGCGGAAGGACTGCTCGGAAGGGGTCGTGAAGCGCATATCCCCGCAATCCTGAGTTTTCTCGGAGTCCCTTATACAGGCTCCGATGAGACCGCTCTCGGAATAGCTCTTGATAAAGCGCTTACCAAGCGGATCATGAGTTCCTACGGTATAAGGACGCCGAAGTACCAGCTTGTAAAAGATGTAAAATTCAGATTAAGAAAAGATATGACGTTTCCTATCATTATAAAGCCCAATGTCGAGGGCTCCAGCAAAGGGATCTCCGATACGGCCGTTGTGGATGACATTGCAGCACTTGAAGAGCTTGTCGGCAGGAATATTTTGGTATACAGGCAGCCGATGCTGCTGGAGGAGTATATAGATGGCAGGGAATTTACGGTGGGCATCGCAGGCAATGATGCGGACACTGTCGTTTTTTCCCCGATGGAGGTCAAATACAGGGACGAGACGTTGAATGAAAGAAAACATAATGTATACAGCTACAACGTAAAAAAGGATTTTAAGAGGCATATAGAGTATGAATGTCCTCCGGCCATTGAGCCGGAAATCATGCAAAGGATGATGGATGCTGCGCGCAGGGTTTTCAAGGCGCTTTTGTGCAGGGATTTTTCCAGGGTCGATTTTCGTATGAGCAGAGGCGGCGATATTTATTTTATTGAGATAAACCCGCTGCCGGGACTTGCGCCGGGTTACAGCGACTATATCCTTCTTGCGGGATTTAACGGATATGGCTACAAAGACATAATACGCATGGTTTTTAACAGCGCATTGAAAAGGTATGGAATGTGTACGCTCTAATTGGATGCGCGTGCTCAAATTTTATTTTTGGGGGGGAAGGCTCCCGTGGAAGATTGTGCAGAGGATCACGAGGATTTGCAGCCCTGGCAGGGCGTCGGGGCGGATGAATGGAACGATTGGCGCTGGCAGCTCCGCAACAGGATAACTGATGCGGACGGCCTCGAGAGGGTTATAAATCTCACCGCAGATGAAAAGAGGGATATAGGCGCATGTCTCGGCAGGTTCCGGATGGCGGTAACACCTTATTATTCCATGCTGATGGATAAAAACGATCCCGGCTGTACGATCAGGAGGCAGGGTGTTCCTTCGGCTCGCGAGCTTGAATCGGGACCCGGCGAACTGGATGACCCTCTTGATGAACAAAGGTCGTCTCCGGTTGAGAACCTTGTGCACAGGTATCCGGACAGAGTTCTTTTGCTTTTGACAAGGGGGTGCGCCATGTACTGCCGTCATTGCACCAGACGGCGCGTAGTCGGCGGGGAGGATTACTCCATATCGCCTTATTCGATGGACAGGGCGCTTGAATATATCGACGAAAGGCCTGAGATCAGGGATGTCCTTATATCAGGCGGCGATCCGCTCATAATGCCCGACGACATACTTGAAGGGGTCATATCCAGGTTAAGGGCGATACCTCATGTGGAGATAATCCGTATCGGAACGAGAGCTCCGGTGGTGCTGCCCATGAGGATAACCGACGGACTGACGGAAATGCTCAGGAAGTACCATCCGATTTGGATCAATACGCATTTCAACCATCCCCTCGAGCTGACGCCGGTTTCCATCGGCGCGTGCGCGAGGATAGCCGACGCGGGCATACCAATTGGTAATCAGAGCGTATTGCTGAAGGGCATAAACGATAATGCGGAGACGTTGAAACAGTTGTTCCTCAAACTGGTCCGTTCGAGAGTGCGTCCCTACTACCTCTATCAGTGCGATCCCGCCACAGGGATATCGCATTTCAGGACACCTGTGGAGGAGGGGATAGAGATCATGAGGAATCTCAGGGGATATATCTCCGGGTACGCGATACCTTCTTTTGTAATAGACGCGCCGGGTGGCGGCGGTAAAATACCGATCAATCCCGATTATCTCGTGGATATGGATGAAGAATCGGTGACGATGAGGAATTACAAGGGTGATATATATACCTATCCAAATATAATGTCGCGTGTGGTCTGAGAGGATAAAAGATATGGCAAAGACTTTTGACGAAATCAATGAAAAGATTAAAAGCGGAAAGGCTGTCGTAGTAACGGCTGAGGAAATGATCGGCATAGTCGGGGAAAAAGGCGCGCAGGCGGCGGCGCGCGAAGTTGACGTGGTAACCACCGGTACTTTTGCCCCTATGTGTTCAAGCGGCGTCTTTATCAACTTCGGTCATTCGGATCCGCCCATCAGGATGTGTAAGATCAGGCTGAACGACGTCCCTGCATACGGGGGCATCGCCGCCGTTGATACGTACATCGGAGCCGCGGAGCCTTCGGAGACATGCGGACTCGAATATGGGGGCGCGCATGTGATCGAGGACCTTATCGCCGGTAAGGACATCCGTCTTTATGCAGAATCGTACGGCACCGATTGCTACCCGAGACGCGAGATAAAGACGTGGATCAACAAACAAAACATAAATCAGGCCTTTATGTTCAATCCGAGAAATGCCTACCAGAATTATGCGGCGGCCGCCAATACTTCCGATAGGATCCTTTACACATATATGGGCACGCTCCTGCCGCAGCTCGGCAATGTGACGTATTCGACGGCGGGTCAACTGAGCCCGCTGCTGAACGACCCGTATTACAGAACCATAGGTGTCGGGACGCGCGTCTTCATCGGCGGCGCCCAGGGCTATGTGGCGTGGGAAGGCACGCAGCACAATCCGGCGCAGAAGCGCGGCGATAACGGTGTGCCGATCGGGCCGGCCGGTACGCTTTCCCTTATAGGCGATATAAAAAAGATGAGCGCGCGCTACATTAGGGCCGGAACCTTTGAAAAATACGGCGTAACGCTATTTGTCGGCATAGGCGTGCCGATACCGGTGCTCGATGAGGATATGGCCGCCAAAACCTCAGTCATGGATAAGGATATATATACGAACATAATGGATTACAGCGTTTCAAACGGGCCGCGCCCGGTATTGAAGCGGGTGTCATACGAGGAATTGAGGAGCGGCAGCGTGGAGATCGACGGCCGCAAAATCCTGTCGGCCCCCATTTCAAGCATAAGGATGGCGAGGGAGATAGCCGGCAGGCTCAGGCAGGACATAGCCGACGGGCAATTCTTCCTTTCGGAGCCGGTTTGCGGGCTTCCGACGGAAGGCGCCCTTGTCAAACTCGAGATAAGGGGGGACGGCAATGGCTGAAAAAAAGATCAAGGTCACATTTACCTTCCACGAAGGGATTGTTACAAGGCCGATAACATATCACCTCGTAAAAGATTACAACCTGGTAGTCAACATCCTTCATGCCGATGTCAGCCTCAACAAGGTTGGCAAGCTTACGCTCGACATCACCGGTGAAGAGGCGGACCTGGAAGCCGCGCTCAAATTCATTAAAGATGAAGGCATTGAATATAAATTGTTTACGAAGTCCATCATCTGGCAGGAGGAAGGCTGCGTTCATTGCGGCGCGTGCACTGCCGTATGTCCTTCGGGGGCGCTGCATATCGAAGGCGGCGATTGGGGCCTCGGATTCGACAGGGACAAATGCCTTGTATGTGAATTTTGTGTGAGGACTTGCCCCCTCAGAGTAATAAATGTAAGCTTCTGATATAATGAACTATGAACTGAACTATGAATTATGAACTATGAACCTAGATCGTACAGGCAATTTATCGCAAGCAAAGACCTTGTTTTTTTTGAGGTATGCATTCAGCAAACCGATCTGAGCATAGGCGTCAGCAAAAGCATCGGCGACGCCGGCGTCAGAGAGCTGGAGCTGCTGTCGGCAAGACTTGTAAGAAGGTTAAGAAACCAACTGGAAGAGTATGCAAAATCCGATCCGGCATTCCTTACCGGCCTTGAGCCGGTTGAAACCGACGCGAATGCGCCGGAGATAGCGGCGGCAATGTGCAAGGCCGCCAAAATAGCAAACGTCGGTCCGATGGCCGCGGTAGCCGGAGCAATTGCCCAAATGGTCGGACAGGAGATTCTCCGGTTATCTCCGGATGTGATTGTTGAAAACGGAGGCGACATATTCATTAAGTCAACCCTTCCGAGGAAGATCGGGATATCCGCCGGCAAATCGCCTTTGAGCGGCAGAATAGCGCTTGAAATCGCTCCCGATGATACTCCCGCCGGGATATGTACGTCATCGGGGACCGTCGGCCATTCATTGAGCTTAGGCAAGGCCGATGCCGCTACGGTTGTCGCGGTTGACGCGTTTTTGGCTGACGCGGCGGCGACTGCCCTCGGCAACCGGATAAAACACGCGGGCGATTTGAAGGACGCGGTCGGACACATCGCGGCCATCAGGGGCGTGAAGGGGGCGCTGGCGATCCTTGGGGACAGGTTGTCGGCTGCGGGCGATATAAAGATTGCGCCGGTGTAATAAAATAATATTATTATAGAAGGAATAATCAAAGTAATGAGTTTTTTTGAAAATTTCAAGCAATTCTCATTCCAGGAATTATTCAATACAATATCCGATCCGGTCAATATAGGTATCATCCTTTCACTGATACTCATCGAAGGGCTGTTATCCTCCGATAATGCGCTTGTGCTTGCCGTCATGGTCAAGCACCTTCCTCCGAAGCAAAGGAGCAGAGCGTTATTTTACGGTATCATGGGCGCATATTTCTTCAGGTTTGTGGCAATAGGACTGGGGACGCTGCTGATCGGTTTTTGGTGGGTGAAGCTTTTTGGAGCGGCATATCTGTTATGGGTGGCGGTCA
>CAZCKQ010000026.1:0-12994 GCA_964499315.1 uncultured Eubacteriales bacterium
GGTACCGACCAAAGAGTCGTAACCCAGCTTGAACTCGAGACGATTCTGGCGGATGAGGCGGCGGATCTGCCCGGCGCCGGGGATGGGAACATCGTTATGATACAATGCGTCGGTTCAAGGAAGCAAACAAGGCCTTAATGCAGCAGGGTATGCTGCAACCAGGCGATAACGAACGCAATGATAATAAAGCGCCGCAATCCGTCGGCGAATGTATACGTGATATATCGGGACATAAGGGCATACGGCCTTAATGAGATAAATTACCGCGCGGCCCGGAAAGCCGGAATACAGTTCCTGCGGTACGAACCGGGCAAAGAGCCGGTTGTGCGCAACGACGAAGCCGCCGGCCGATTAATTGTGGAAGTCGATGATGTGGTCCTTAACGACACAGTCAGGATCGACGCCGGCATGGTCGTGCTTGGCAGCGCGATAATACCGCCGGTCGAGGTCAATAGGGAAGTCGCCCGCATGTTGAAGGTCCCGCTCAATCAGGACGGGTTCTTCCTGGAAGCGCATGTGAAGCTGCGTCCGGTGGACTTTGCCACCGACGGCGTCTATCTCTGCGGTCTTGCTCATGCGCCCAAGAACCTGCGCGAGAGCATCGTGCAGGGAAAAGCCGCCGCGGCCAGGGCTGCAACTGTCATATCGAAGGATTGGCTTGAAGCCGAAGGCACGATAGCCCAGGTCAATGAGGCCCTTTGCGCAGGGTGCGGGGCGTGCGAGCAGGTATGCGCATACAAGGCGGTAAGCGTACAGGAACAAAAGAAGAGAGACGGCAGTATCCAGTTGAAAGCGGTGGTGAACGGCGTGCTTTGCAAAGGCTGCGGCACCTGTTCCGCGACCTGCAGGTGCGGGGCCATCGACGTCAACGGATTTACCGACCGTCAGGTGGTAAGCGAGATAGAATCCCTTGTCTGTGGAGGTTGAAATGGCTGACTGGGAACCAAAAATAGTGGCATTTCTCTGCAACTGGTGCAGTTACGCGGGGGCGGACCTCGCCGGTACGAGCAGGCTTCAGTATCCTCCGAATATCAGGGTAATAAGGGTGCCATGCTCCGGCAGGATAAACCCGCTTTATATAATCAAGGCCTTGACTTCCGGCGCCGACGGCGTGATGGTGTCGGGATGCCACCCCGGTGATTGCCATTATCTCACCGGAAACATGTATGCCCGCAGGAAGTTCACCTTGCTGAAGCGGCTTCTTGCCGCCGCCGGTTTTGAGCCTGACAGGGTTCATTTCACATGGGTATCGGCTTCGGAAGGCAACCGTTTCGCGGCGGTCGTGGAGGAAGTCACCGGCAAGGTCAAAAAACTCGGGCCCAACAGGCTGCGCAGTGAGAAAGCAGGGGCATAATCGATGGATACATTGCAAAGAGATGCTATAAGCCAAAAATGCAAACAATTGCTTCAGAGCGGGGATGTGTCCCTTGTGATAGGGTTTGGGGAAGGAGAGGCTGTGCCTTTTGCCATACCTTTGTTTATGAGGGAGCCTGCGGATGCCGATAAGCTCAGATGGGACGCCGCATGTACGCCCAACCTTGCCAAATATGCGCTTGAGAACAAAGGTAAGATCGCGATGGTTGCAAAGCCTTGTGATGCAAGGGCCCTTGTCATGTATTCAATAGAAAAGCAAATCAATATTGATGATATATATATTATCGGCGTCGAATGTCCCGGAATGACCGGGCCTGACGGCAAGCCTTCGCCGGGCTGCGAGAGATGCGGCATTAGGATACCTCCGGTATATAACGTCCTTATAAAGCTTGACGGGACGGTTTGCGAATCCAAAAGCAGCGCCGAAACAGCGGGCAAAACCGCCGGAGCCGCGGGCAAAACCGCAGAAAAAGCCGGATCAGCCGGGTCAGCGGTTACATTCGCTGAAAAATTCGAACTATTTAAAAAAGAGCTTTCAAAATGCATAATGTGTTTTTCATGCAGGCAGGCATGTTACGGGTGTTATTGCGGAGTATGCTTCATTGACAGGACCATGCCCGAATGGATCCCCGCCGATATGGATATTGGAAGGAAAATGGCGTTCCATCTGGGGCGGGTCATGCATCTTGCCGGGAGGTGCGTCGGATGCGGCGCCTGCGAAAGGGCTTGTCCGTCGGGTGTGAAGATACGTTACCTGACCGATGAGCTTTCTGATTTCTGCAAAGAGCTTTATGGATACGAAGCCGGCGCAAAGCCGGGCGAAATTCCCGCTATCACCGATTATAGGGCTGACGACAGGGAAGTCGGATTTCTTGGAGATGGAGGTGAGAGCGATGAATCCTGCTGCAGTTGATACAGGCAGACTGATTAAAATGCTTGAGGAGATCAAGGATAGCGGCTTCAGGCTTATCGCGCCCGCCAGGGAAGACAACATGGCCGTATTCAAGCAAATCAGCGATGTAAACGATATAGTGTTCGATGATGAGATAACATACAAATCGCCCAAGGAGTATTTATTTCCTCAGATCGAGAAGATACTCGAATTCAGCGGCAACACGGCCCAAACTCCGCCGGATGACGTCCGGACGGTGATATTCGGGGTCAGACCGTGTGACCTTGCAGCGTTGAAGGTGATGACCGCTATTTTCTCCGAAGGCAGATTCAAGGACCCGTTCTTTTTACGGCACCTTGAAAACACCATAACAATCGGGCTTGCTTGCAGTGCCATGAAACCGGGATGCTTCTGCGGTGAAAGAGGTGTGGATAAGGATTCAAACAGCGATTGTGATATATTCATTTCACACGTTAACGGTGATTACGGTATTTGCGCGATTTCCGAAAAGGGACGGCAGCTGCTCGGTGGATTGAGATCCTCGAACGCCGCTGACGGAATGGATTCCATAAGAGCCGGCAGCAGCGCGGAAGTACAGCAGCAGTCGGAAGGGTTGCTTGAGATAGACGCTGATGAAAATACGCTTTTCAACAAGCCCGATTGGGGAAGGTTGTCTGAAAAGTGCCTCGGCTGCGGAATTTGTACGTATATCTGTCCGACGTGCCATTGCTTCGAGTTCCGGGATGTCGCAGCAGACAGCGCAATTCCCGGCACATGCCCGGATGCATGTTCCGGCGCGTTTTCCGACTCATGTTCCGAAAGCGGCGCGTCGGTGAGGTACAGGTATTGGGACAGCTGCATGTATCCCAAGTTTACACTGCACACGTCAGGGCATAATCCGAGGCCTTCCAAAAAAGAGAGGTACCGTCAGAGGATAATGCACAAATACCATTATATAAGGCGCAATTTCGGTCATACGGCCTGCACGGGCTGCGGAAGGTGCATAAGGAGCTGCCCCGCGGGAATGAATATCAGGACGGTCGTAAAAAAGATAGCGGAGGACCTAAAGTGAGCAACGCTTACCTGCCGCAAAAAGCGGTGATTACAGACATTATACAGGAGACTTCTTCCGACCTAGATATCAAGACATACCGGCTGCAATTCACAGAAGGCGGGCAGATTGATTTCATGCCCGGACAGTTCGTGGAGCTTACCGTCCCCGGTGTCGGCGAAGCCCCTTTCGGGTTTGCCTCGTCGCCGCTTGAGAAGGATTTTATCGAGTTGACCATTAAAAAAGTCGGGCGTGTAACAGAAGCCGTACATAATCTGAAGGCCGGATCGTCAGTGTGGCTGAGGGGTCCTTTCGGCAATACGTTTCCTGATGTAACGATGCAGGGGAGATCGATCCTGTTTATCGCGGGCGGTTTAGGGCTTGCGCCGCTGAGGCCCTTGATAAAGCGTATGCTTTCTGACGGGTATAAGGACAAGTACGCCGGCTTCCAGATGCTGCTGGCAGCCAGATCGCCCGGAGATTTCATCTTCAGGCGGGAGTTCGACGAATGGGCCGCGCTTTGCTCTGACTTCATACTTAGCATCGATAGACCTGAAGAAGGCTGGAACGGCAGGGTGGGTTTTCCCCACAATCTGCTGCAGGAGATGAAGATCGATTATGCAAATACATATGCGGTGACCTGCGGACCTCCCATCATGATCAAGTTCGTGGCATCCAGGCTCGCCGAGCTGGGTATGCCGGCAGACAGGATATATACGACGCTGGAGATGCGGATGAAGTGCGGGGTGGGCAAATGCGGCAAATGTAACATCGGGCATCAGTATGTATGCGTTGACGGACCTGTGTTCAGCATGTCGCAGCTTTCAGATATGCCGAACGAGTACTGATACTGATATTAGTAAATATTCAAAGTAGTAATAACATTATTAGGAGGATTTGAAATGGTAATCAAAAGCGACATCGAAATCGCGCAAGCCACTCAATTGAAGCCTGTTGTCGATATAGCCGCAGTACTCGGCATCGACAAGAAAGACCTTGAGCTTTATGGAAATTATAAGGCGAAGGTGGACTACAACATCATCAAGGAGAAGAAAAACAAACCCGACGGTAAATTGATACTGGTCACCGCTATCACCCCGACTCCCGCTGGCGAAGGCAAGACGACGACCGCGGTGGGACTCGCCGATGCATTGAATAAGATCGGCGAAAAGGTGATCGTAGCGCTCAGAGAGCCTTCGATGGGCCCGGTGTTCGGCGTTAAAGGCGGCGCTGCGGGCGGCGGTTACGCGCAGGTGGTCCCCATGGAGGACATCAATTTGCATTTCACGGGCGACATGCATGCCATCGGCGCAGCGAACAACCTGCTGGCCGCGATGGTTGACAACCATATCTATCAGGGCAATGAACTCAACATCGATCCCAGAAGGGTGACCTGGAAACGCTGCGTCGATATGAACGACAGGCAGCTCCGTTTCATTGTTGACGGGCTTAACGGCAAAGCAAACGGTATGCCCAGGGAAGACGGGTACGATATTACCGTGGCATCCGAAATAATGGCGATTTTGTGCCTTTCCAGAGACATAGACCATCTCAAGGAGAAATTGAGAAGCATAGTCATCGGCTACGACAGGAATGACAAACCGGTGACCGCCGGCCAGATCAAGGCCGAAGGCGCAATGGCCGCGCTGCTGAAGGATGCGTTGAAGCCCAACCTCGTCCAGACGCTCGAACATACTCCCGCATTCGTGCATGGAGGCCCGTTCGCCAATATAGCCCATGGATGCAACAGCATAATGGCCACGTCAATGGCCCTCAAACTTGCCGATTACGTTGTGACGGAAGCCGGCTTCGGCGCGGACCTTGGAGCGGAGAAGTTCCTTGATATCAAGTGCAGGATAGCAGGCCTTAAACCATCGGCTGTCGTAATAGTGGCCACGATAAGGGCGTTGAAGATGCACGGCGGCGTCCAGAAGACACAGCTTACCGAGGAAAATCTCGACGCGCTGGAAAAAGGCATACCCAACCTGCTCAAGCATATCGAAAACATAACGGTGAAATTCGGTCTGCCCGCAGTGGTTGCGATCAACAGGTTCCCTTCAGATACCGAAGCCGAACTCAAACTCGTCGAGCAGAAATGCAAGCAGTACGGCGCAAACGTGGCCCTGTCCGAAGTGTGCATGAAAGGCGGGGAAGGCGGCATCGAGCTTGCGAAGGAAGTAGTCCGTCTTATCAAAGAAGCAAACAATAATTTCCGTTTTATATACACCGATGAAATGACTTTGAAACAAAAGATCGAAGCTATCGCTAAAGACGTATACGGCGCCGACGGGGTCGATTTCATGCCTGCGGCGGCCAAGGAACTGGATAAACTTCAGGAGTTCGGATTCGGCAAACTGCCTGTTTGTATGGCGAAGACACAGTATTCACTGTCTGACGACCCTAAAAAGCTTGGCTGGCCGAAAGGGTTCAGGATTACGGTAAGGAACGCCAAGGTCTCAGCGGGAGCGGGATTCGTAGTAGCCCTGACAGGCGAGATAATGACCATGCCTGGCTTGCCGAAGGTGCCTGCAGCCGAGAAGATCGATGTCGATTCCACGGGTAAGATATCCGGTCTTTTCTGAAAACTAATATTTTGTTGGGAAGGAATGATTTCATGGTAGAGAAGAGTTGTACCGAATTTATATCCGTTCTTGCCTCATCCGCGCCCGTGCCCGGAGGCGGAGGGGCTTCCGCGATGGTGGGAGCCATCGGCGTCGCCTTGGGCAGCATGGTCGGGAACCTTACGCTTGGCAAGAAAAAATATGAAAACGTCCAGGAAGATATAAAGCGCATACTTGATAAGGCCGCCGTCATTCAGTCGGAATTGATACAACTGGTCGAAAAAGACGCCGAAGTCTTCGAGCCTCTGTCAAAAGCATATGGACTCCCGAGGAATACCGACGAGGAAAAGGCCAAACGGGATGAAGTCCTCGAATCGGCGCTCAAGCTCGCTTGCAGCGTTCCTGTGATGATAATGGAGAAGGCCATTGAGGCGATATCCCTTCACGAAGAACTTGCAGGCAAAGGCACCAGACTTGCCATAAGCGATGTCGGTGTCGGCGTCCTGTTCTGCAAGGCGGCGCTGCAGGGGGCCAGCCTTAATGTGTTCATTAATACCAAACTCATGAAAGACAGAGAGTATGCGCAAAAGATGAACGAACAGACCGAAAAAATGCTTGACGACGGCATCCGCAGGTCGGACAAGGTATTTACCGAAGTCGAGGGCCAGTTGAAGAGCTGAAAATGAGCAGGAGAACAATCGAGTAGGAGAACAGGAGAGCAGAAGAATAGGAGGGTTTTATGGCTCAGATATTAAAAGGCGCCGAGGTCGTCGCCGCCATGAAAGAAAAGATGACCGCGCAAGTAGCCGAGCACCAGAAGAAGGGTATCAAGCCCTGTCTCGGGATTGTCCGCATAGGAGCGAGACCTGACGATACGGCTTATGAACGCGGCGCGACAAAAAGGTGCGAAGGGATCGGCGTCGGCTGCAAGGTCTTTGAATTTCCCGAAGATATTACGCATAGCGCATTTGCAGGTGAATTCAGAAAAATAAACAGCGATCCTTCAGTGCATGGAATTCTGGTATTCAGACCCATGCCGAAGCATATCGATGAAAATGAGATAAGACAGATAATCGATCCGGCAAAAGATATCGATTGCATGAGCCCGGTCAATGTCGCCAGGGTATTTGCCGGAGATGACACTGGCTTTGCGCCGTGTACGCCCGAAGCGGTCGTCGAGATCCTCGACCATTTCAATGTCGGCGTTCAAGGCAAACAGGTCGTTGTTATTGGCAGGAGCATGGTCGTTGGCAAACCGCTTTCGATGCTTCTTTTAAAGAAACATGCCACCATCACCATTTGCCATACGCGGACCAGGGACATAGAAGAGGTGTGCAAACGCGCCGATATCCTCATCGCGGCGGCCGGAAAGGCAAAGATGGTGTCAGGCTCTTACGTTCCTGAAGGCTGCGTCGTTATCGACGTGGGAATCAATGTCGATTCTGCAGGCAACCTCTGCGGCGACGTCGATTTTGAGGATGTCGCGCAGAAGGCTTCCATGATTACTCCGGTTCCCGGAGGCGTAGGCACGGTCACTACCTCAGTGCTTGTAAAGCACGTTATACGCGCTGCAAGTCAAGGTGCCTGCTGATTTCAAGGTACTGCTGATTTCAAAGTACCTATTAACTTGATTGGCCGGACATACTTTTTTCACTCAGTTTTTCAAGGGTCATTATATTGGACAGCGATACCCTGCCTTTAATGTCAATGAGCGGTTGGTTCCTTTCCATAATGACCCTTTCTAATTCAAGGATTGAGAAGTCCAGCATGGATGCCTGTTCGGCAAGGTCTTTCGAAATGATGTTCTTATATACCGACCATGACGATTTCAAACTGGAAATATCCTGGTCGGATTTGGTCCAATTGGCCGAAAGCGAGTCGAGGATGCTGCTCCTGGTATAGTATGTGATTCTTTTTAGTTCCGCCATATCCCCTGAATCAAACAGGTTGTAAAAATCAGGTATGAACGAATACGCCTCATTTGCGGAAAATACGCAGGAATCCGCGTCTTTCCCGATGACATGTCCCGTAAGCTTGTTAAGCGCGCTGCTGAATCCTCCCAACAGGTTGTTGTCCGCGCCGTTTTCGGCGGCCTTGGGCATGAAGCTGTTCCATGAGTAGTGCATATTGTTCACGAGCGTATAGAGTTCGTTCCACTTTTCATCAGACATCATGGGTTTAAAAATACCTTTGGCTTTGGTCATCTGCGATGGCTGCCCCTGATTCTGTGTCTGGCCCTGATTCTGGGTTTGGGTCTGGGACTGGTTCTGCGTCTGCGACTGATTGTTTGTCTGGTCCTGAGCCTGTTGCCCGTCTTTGCTTCCTGTGGACTCTTTCTGATCAGTGCTTCCGGTTTGACTGCTTTTACTGCTGCCGGAGTTACCTCCGCTATGACCTCCGCTTTGTCCTCCTCCTTGGCCTCCGCCTTGCCCTCCTTGCCCGCCTTCTTTTTCTTCCATCATAACGGCCGGTCCGTTAAGGGTCATTATTAAATGCTCAATATCTTTCTCTATACCTTCCAAAACATCGGGCGGTTTTTGCGCCGACCGGCCTGTTCCTGATTGCTCTTTGCCGCCTTGCTTATTTTGTTCCTCATTCTGCCGGCTGCAGGATAATACTGTAGAGCAAAGCATGAATATCAGTAAAGTAAAAGCCAATATCTTTGTGAAATTTTTCATAAAATCGCTTCACCATTCCTCATGGTTATATTATTTCCTTCGGCATATAAAATATATGAACAGCTGCGTACCATAATTTACATAAAGGAAAATCAAGACCC
This sequence comes from uncultured Eubacteriales bacterium, assembly GCA_964499315.1. Classification (GTDB taxonomy): domain Bacteria; phylum Bacillota; class Clostridia; order Acetivibrionales; family CAYWGM01; genus CAYWGM01. Next base: position 8,658 of record CAZCKQ010000026.1, read on the forward strand.
ATGTCAAATTATTTAACTACAGGAGGAATCGTCATGTCTGTTTCGGTAAACCTGCTTTCAGCAAAAGCAGGGGAGATAAAACGTTTTCTTGCATCGTTCTATGGCAAAGATGTCGATCTTGAGGATGACGTGGGACATTGGGCCTACGTTTATTACAGACCTCTTGAATCGGTCGATATGATAAGCGCGGTAATCGATAATCATGATAAGTATCAAATAGCGTTATGCATACAGATTAACAGGGGTGATTTCTGCCAGGTCACCTACGATAACCTCAACGACGTCATAAAAGGGATATACTGCTTGTTTTATGACGAAAACGTAACGTACTGCGTCAAATAATTTTCAGCAGATCAAGGATATACAATATGCCCATTATTATGGGCTGATGCGTTATGTAAATAAGCAGCGAATGCCGCCCTGCAAGACTCAGGGTGTTATCAGGCATACTGTATCTGAAGATGCTCTTTTTTTGTTTGTATAGAAGTTTGCCCGCAGCGGCTCCCAGCAGCAAAACCCCGGTCCACGGAATCATCGGAAAGTAGTCGCCTGAAGCGAAGCCGGGGGTATATAACCCCAGCATGAAAAAAAAGTCGCTGCTGACTTTGATGTGCGGCAATATGAACTGCGCAATGATTATTGCGATGCCAATAAGTCCAAGGTGCGCGGGTTTTAGCTTTCTTAACGGTATATACAACAGGATGCTGACTCCAAGCAGATGCAATATGCCGAACTTTACCCCGAATTGCGGGTCGAACAGGTGAGTGGCAATTGAGATGATGATTGCCAGCGCCAGAACCTTCAAGCCCCGTTTCAGATTGTTCCGGCTCAATGCGCAGCTTATCCCGCACAGCGTCACAAAGCTTATGGCTGCGAGCTTTGCTATCAGGACGAGGATGATGAAACTGTCGAAAGGCGTATCATGCCCAAAAAACAGCTCGAGATCGTACGCAGTGTGGTATACGACCATTATAAGCAACGCAATCCCGCGCAGAAAATCCAGTTCCCAGATTCTTGACGAGTAATTTGTGCTCTTCATTTATATATCAATATATCATCCTTCATAAGACATTTAAAGCAGATGTGGTATAATATAATCCGCAAATTAATGAAAAATGAATGTGAAGCGCAACGGGGAGAAGGAGCAATATGGCAATAACAAAGCAGACCATCGAATACGTGGCCGGCCTGGCCAGGCTGAATCCCGGTGAGGAAGAGAAAACGAGGCTTACCGGCGAGATGCAGGATATAATAAGATATTTCGACAAGCTCAATGAACTCGATACCTCCCGTATCGTTCCAAAAGAGCATGCGATACCGATAAACAATGTCTTCCGGGAAGACGTCGCTGCCAAATCGTACGGCAGGGACGAAATCCTTGCAAATGCGCCTTCTGTTGAAGATGGCGGTCTCAAAGTACCTAAAATCGTTGAGTAAGCGGGTGGAATAATATTGGAACTTTTTGATTTGACGGCTCATGAACTGGCCGGGATGATACGCAAAAAGCAAATCAGCGTCGTCGATGCGGTAAAATCCTATCTGAAAAGGATCGAAGAGATCGAGGACGGCATAGGGAGTTATATTACCGTAATATCCGATAGTGCATTGGCGTCTGCGGAGCGGATACAGAAGGATATCGACGCGGGCGGCGAATTGCCTCTGCTTGCCGGTGTGCCGGCCGCGATCAAGGACAACATATGCACCAGGGGGGTTCTGACAACATGCGCCTCAAAGATGCTCTATAATTTCATACCGCCTTATGACGCCACAGTGGTGAAAAAACTGAGAAATAATGGCATAGTGCTCCTCGGCAAGCTTAATATGGATGAGTTCGCCATGGGGAGTTCCACTGAGAATTCATATTATAAAAAGACTAAAAATCCGTGGGATCCGACGAAGGTGCCGGGTGGATCGAGCGGTGGGTCGGCTGCAGCCGTATCGAGCGGCGAGGCTGCTTTTACGCTGGGTTCCGATACGGGAGGTTCGATAAGACAACCGGCGTCGTTCTGCGGTGTGGTAGGGCTCAAGCCTACTTACGGCGCCGTATCGCGTTTCGGTCTCGTAGCTTTCGCGTCTTCACTCGACCAGATCGGCCCGGTGACCAGGGACGTCACCGACTGCGCCATGATTATGAATGTCATCGCGGGGCATGATGAGATGGATTCCACCTCAGCATCAATAACATACCCCGATTATACGCTCTCTCTGGTGGAGGACGTAAAGGGCATGAAGATTGGGATACCGTCGGAATATATATCCGAAGGCATCAGCGAGGACGTGAAGAAAGCGGTGCTCGCGGCTGCCAGGCATTTGGAAAACCTCGGCGCGGTGTGCGAAGAGTTTTCGCTTCCCATAACGGAATACGCGATTCCGGCCTATTATATCATTTCTTCCGCCGAAGCAAGCTCCAACCTCGCAAGATACGACGGTGTAAAATACGGGTACCGCTGCGACAATTACGAAGACCTCCTGGATATGTACCGCAAATCCAGAACCGAAGGCTTCGGCGCCGAGGTGAAGCGCCGGATAATGCTTGGGACATATGCCCTGAGTTCAGGGTATTATGATGCGTACTACAAGAAGGCGCTGCAGGTGAGGACTCTTATTATGAAATCGTTTGATGAGGCTTTCGAAAAATACGATGTGGTCCTTGGCCCGGCGGCTCCGACGACAGCTTACAGGATAGGGGAGAAGTCCGACAATCCTCTGGAGATGTATCTGGGCGATATCTATACCGTCTCGGTGAATATAGCCGGATTGCCCGCGCTTGTTGTCCCATGCGGATTTGATACACACGGCCTTCCGATCGGGCTGCAGCTTATCGGCAAACCATTCTCCGAACCGACCCTGTTAAGGACAGGCTACACTTTTGAGCAGAGCACAGGATATCATAAGAAAAGGCCGGAGGTGTCGATAGAATGATACAAAAGAACGGTACTGAATATGAAGTGGTTATCGGGCTTGAAATACATGCGGAGCTATCGACCAAATCCAAGATATATTGTTCATGCACCACCGAATTCGGCGGCGAGATCAATACCCACTGTTGTCCGATTTGCACCGGAATGCCGGGTGTCCTTCCGGTATTGAACAAGAAGGTGGTGGAATACGCGATAAAAGCAGGGCTTGCGATGAACTGCAGCATACCTTCATTCAGCAAACAGGATAGGAAAAACTATTTTTACCCCGACCTTCCGAAGGCATACCAGATATCCCAATACGACCTGCCTCTCTGCAAGGACGGCTACGTCGAGATCGAGACCGCCGGCGGCATTAAAAAAGTCGGCATCACACGGATCCATATCGAAGAGGACGCGGGCAAGCTCATGCATGATAAATCGGGGACAGGATCGCTCGTAGATTTCAACAGATGCGGGGTTCCCCTTATTGAAATCGTGAGCCAACCGGATATTAGATCCGCGGATGAAGCAAGGTTATTCCTTGAAACGGTAAAATCGGTACTTGAATATATCGGTGTTTCAGATTGCAAGATGCAGGAGGGCTCATTGAGGGCCGATGTCAACCTCTCGGTGCGTCCTGCGGGGCAGGAGCGCTTTGGTACGAGGACCGAAATGAAAAACCTCAATTCTTTCCGTTCGTTGTTGCGCGCAGCCGAGTCGGAAGCCAGACGACAGATCGATATCATTCAAAAAGGGGGCGAAATAGTTCAGGAAACCCGCCGGTGGGATGATGAGAGCGGTACGAGTTTTTCAATGCGAAGCAAGGAAGAGGCGCATGATTACAGGTATTTTCCTGAACCCGACATTGCTCCGGTTGTTATAAGCGATGAATGGATATCGCAGATCAGATCAGACCTTCCGGAACTGCCCGACGCAAAAAGGCGGAGATTTATCAGCCAATATGGCCTGCCCGCTTACGATGCATTCATACTTACATCGTCGAGAGAGTTGTCCGGTTATTTTGAGGAAGCCGCAAAAAACAGCAAGAATCCCAAAACAATCAGCAATTGGCTGATGGGCGACGCTATGAGATTATTAAAAGAGCGGGGGAAAGGTCCTGAATCAATACCGTTCCCGCCGGAATACCTTTCCGGGCTTGTCGATATGATCGAAAAAGGCTCCGTAACGGGAACAATGGCTAAAAAGATATTTGAAATCATGTTTGACACCGGGAACAAACCGCAGGACATAGCAAAAGAGCATGACATGCAGGTACTGAATTATGAATCGGAGCTTATTCCCATGTTAAAGAGGGTAGTTGATGAAAATCCCCGGACAGTGGCGGATTATAAATGCGGCAAGTCAAAGGCATTCTCATTTTTTATCGTCCAGATCATGAAGGAGACGAAAGGAAAGTCTGATCCGCAAGTCGTAAGC